>JAYRNY010000472.1:0-4935 GCA_041911975.1 bacterium
ATTCGACCAGGCACACGCGACCGATTTGCGACGGGTGAACGTCACGCATTTCCGTCGGTGCGGCGTTCGGGTCGATACCGCCAGGACCGAATGATGTGATTCTGCGTCTGTGCGACAGTTCGGAAAGAGGATTCTGTTGGTCGAGGTACTGCACGAGCGGGTTGCCCGAGAAGTACTTCATAACTGCGTTGGCGAACGGACGGCAATCGAGAATGTCGTTGGGCGATCCGATTTCTTCATCTTCGTTCATTTCCAGTCTGGTCTTGAGCGAACGCACCATCTGCCCCAGTGCTGGACGCACTGCACGGGTCATGGTTTCGCCGACGCCGCGCAAGTGGCGGTTTTCCAAACTGTCCGGGTTATCCAGTTGACCCATGCCGTTGGGCAAGTTCAAAAGGTATTCGAAGATGTTGAGCAAGTCCATGCCGGTGACTTGATGACTTTCTTCATCCAGTCCCATTTTCTTGTTGAAACGTCTTCTGCCCAGTTTGCCGAGCGAATATTTTCTCTTGTCGGTCAATTCTTGCAAGGCGACCAAGCCACCGCCGGCGCCACCGCCACCGTCCGGTTTCCACGAACGACCGATGACGCCCAAGGCTTCAGCCTTGGTGATGTTTTTCCACTCGATGCGTCTTGCTTCGAGAAGCGGGCGCAGTCTCTTTTCGAGAATTTGCTCGTCGACGCCCATTGCCAAAAGCAGTGTTTGAGCGGAAACCCAGGCGCGCTTCGGAAGTTTGACGCGGCACTTGGCTTTGGATGCGCGGCTGGAGATGGTCGGGTCGAGCTCCAATTCAAACGTGATTGGGGCGCCCTGTTCTGCCAGCATCAAAGCTTTATAAGTGATGGCTGTCGGATTGGAGAAATAAATGCCGGGTGCTCTGACGAGCTGACCGAGTACGACACGCTCGGAACCGTTGATGACGAATGTTCCTCTGTCTGTAATAACAGGAACGTCGCCCATGTAGGCGGTCGACTTGCGAATCTCACCGGTTTGAATGTCACGCAGCCAGACTTCCATCATCATGCGGCGGGCATGCGTCATGTTGGTCTTTCTGGCTTGCTCAGACGTGGTCGGATAACCGGAATCTGCAGCGTAGTCTTCGAATCTCCAGTGCGGTTTGCCGTCCGGCCCGATGAAGGACAGTTCGAAGCGAGGCGAGAAGTCGCTGGAAATAGGAGAAATTTCAGTGAAGAGATTGCCGATGATCTCTTCCGTGAAGCGTCTGTACGAGCGTCTCGGGAATTCAGCTAAGTCTGGTGCCTGGAAGTAAAACGTCATTACTTGCTCCCGCCCGTAGAATCTTTGTCACTCATGAGTGAGCGCTTGTGTATCGCCATCGCCCGTGCCAGGTCATCGGAATATGCTTTCACTGCCGGCTTGAGCGCGCTGGCGATGCGAAATTCCGGTATTGCCTCGGCCACTTGTCCAAGGTTGAGCAGGTTAGTAGCCAGTCTGTGGTGAAATTCGGCATTTTCCACATTGGCTTCGGTCATCTGTCTGAGCAGATTGGCTGCGCCCTGATAGTCTCTTTGTGATTCAAGAACGCTGACCTGACTCAAAGCATCATTGGCGCTCGCTGTAGCTTGAGCTGGTTGTTGCGCTTGCTGCTGAGCTTGTTGTGCTTGTTGAGCCTGCATGGCGGCTAGCTGCTGAGCTTGTTGAGCTTGCATTGCAGCTTGCTGACGCGCTTGCATCTGGCGTTCTTGTTCGATTTGTTGTTGAGCTTGTTGGGACTCATCATGCGTTCTGAAATTCATTGCATTGGGATTGAACGCTTGATTTTGCGAGCCGCCCTCGAACATGCTCTTTTGCGGGTAGTTCGATTGATCCTGTTGCATTTGCGGCATCGGCTGTTGCGGCGCGGCTTCGGGTTGTGCAACACGGAAGCTGCCCGGAGGCTGCGCTGCAAATTGCTGTTGTTGCATCTGCAGATTCTGTTGCGCTTGCGGAGCTTGCATCTGCTGTTGCATTGCTGCTCGCTGCTGCATAGCTTGCTGCTGCATGGCTTGCTGCTGCTGTGCTTGCTGTTGCATTTGCTGTGGTTGCACCGGAGCGTATTGCTTGCTCAAATCGTTGCCGATTTGTCCGCTCATCTTAGCGACATCGGAATTGCTGATGCCACCGGCTTTCTGCATGTCTTTCATGCGGGCAGCGGCTTCTCTGTTGTTTTCCGGATCGATAAGAACACAAGTCAGATAAGCCTTGTTGGCTGCGGCGTAGTCGCCGAGCCCTTCCAGGCACTCGCCCATCAAGAATTGATACTTGGCGTTGCGAGGCTCGAGCATTACAGCCTGATTGATCTCACCAAGGGCTTCTCTGCGCAGTCCTTGACTGAACAGTGTTTCAGCAGCCATTTTGTGCTTTTCTGCTTTGGCGTGCTGATAAGCCCTGTTGAGGCTCGCTCTTCCGGATTCCAACCCGGGGTTACGTGGATCGAGTGCTTCCAGGCGGCGATATTCGCCTTCTGCTCCTTGGAAGTCACCCGTGAGTTGCATGGCGCCAGCCAGACCCAGATGATTTTCAGCAAGCAACGGATTTTGCGCTACTTGTTTGCGCCACAGCTCAACCAGTGCCTGACCGGCAGCTACGTCTTTGCTGTCGCATATGACGGCTTTGCGCAGTGAAGCGGCAGCCGCCGTGAAGTCGTTTTTGGACATTTGCAGGAATGCCAGCTGTCTGTGAGCCGGACCATAATCCGCATCCTTTACTATGGCCTGGCGATAGTACGCCATTGCATTGGTCACTTGACCGAAGCGCAGAGCCAGATCGCCCATCTTCTGATATACGCGGGCGGATTGCTCGAGAGCCATTGCTTGTTGATATTCAATAGATGCGCCGACGAGGTCATTGGCGCCCATGAGTTTGTCGCCCAATTCCAGTCTTTGATCAGGCGAGCCGGGATCGATGCCTTGCTTTTTGAGAGCTTCGCTCAGAAGCTTGGCGGCCATAGAATTGTCCGATGCTGCGGCGAGCGCTTGTCTAAATAGATGGGCGGCGCCGGCAAAATCATGTGAAGCAAGCCGCTGTTGACCGTAGGCGGTGCGGGCGGCTGAAAGGTTGATTTTGAACTGTTTGTTGGCCGGATCATATTGAACGGCTTTTTCGTGGGCGATAATCGCTTCGTTCCAACGACCCTGTTTGCCGAAAGCAACCGCGCTGTTGTTGGCGTCGATTGCAGTTTGTTGATATTGCTTGGCGTTTTCGATTTGCTGTGCCTGGGCTTTCTTAACGGCTTCCAGGGCGTCCAGCTTTTGCTGCTCGGCCTTCTTGGCGGCGTCGGCTTCTTGCTGTTTTTTGGCCTTTTCTTCTTCGCGGTAATCCAGGCGGCGCTGAAATCTCGAAGCGCTGGGCGGGATTACTATGGAATTGCTTTCGTTGAATTCTTTGGTCTCACGTTCGTACGGCAGGGGGGCGCCGGTGAGCTTCGTGGCCATTGCGCTCTGAGTGCCCAGGGCAACGGTGAAGGCGATAGCCAGTATGTAGGGTGAAGCTTGTAAAAGTGAGGACTTATTGAGCATTTTGAGAATCGAGGTGTCTGATTGGTCGTAGAAGCTGGTTTCGGTACGGTCCATTCGGGTTCCCCGGGGTTGTCGGGAGGCGAATGTGAGCACAGCTTAACGATTTAGGGGGTCGTCAGTCTATTGGGGGGAATCCCACGCCATTCGTATATCTCCCACGCCGCCATGTCCAAAAAGCGGAAATCGCCACCAGTTCTTACTTTGACGCCGCTTTGACGTCACTTTAAGTCTAAATACGTGAGAAGAAAACCAATAAAGAACGGATGTAAAGAGGAATTTTCAAAAATTACCAGTCGGAAAAAACAGTAGACAAACGCTTTTCCGGAAATCAAAAACCGTTTTACTCCGAAAATTTGTGGCATTGTTAGAATTAAGGCGAAGAAGACTCAAGCGGCTGATAACTAACGCCTTCAGCAAAGCTGAGTACAAAAGGAACCCTATGTCCCTCGCATATACCGTCCAGGCGTTGTGCATTAATTCCGGAGACATTCTTGGACTCTACATTCCGCTCCAATCCTTTCCGTCCCCGCACTATCCTGTGCGAAAGACATGAATTAATCCGCTTTGGTCTGAAGCGTGTCGTCTCCGAAGTGGTCGACATCATCGGCGAAGCCGCCGACGGCATGACTGCGACCGAAATGATTCGCAGGCAGCGTCCTGACTTTGTAATCCTGGACGTTGATCTTGATGTTTTAAATGGTGTTGAAGTATGCCGGCGGGTCAGTCAGGAATTGCCGAACTCCAACGTTCTGGTTTTAACCGACTCCTATCACGCAACCAAGTATCACAACCAGCTCATGAGAGCGGGCGCGCGCGGATTTTGCTTGAAGAGCTCTGGCCCCAGAACTTTATTCGAAGCTATAGAGCAAGTAACTCGTGCTTTGCCTTATTGCGATCCCAAGATCACTCAATTGGTAAAACAGGCTCCTTCGACGAGCATGCCCAATTGCAATTTGACCGATCGCGAAATTGAAGTTCTTATCCGTCTTGACCTTCGCAACAAAGAAATTGCAGAAGAACTTGATATGAAACTGCGTACGGTTGAAAAACACATCGAGTGTATTCTCGCCAAGCTTAAAGTACCGACCAGAACAGCCGCTGCCCTGAAAGCCGTGCAATTGGGTTATGTACTCCTGCCTAAGATGCCCGGCAGAGACCCCGTAACGGGCGTCACGCACGAGCAAACGGTTGCCGAGCTGCAAGCCGAGCTGGCCATCGCCAACGAGCATTTGAGAGCCCTCCTGAAGCAGAACGAACTGCTCAAAGAAGCCCTCAACCAGAAGATCACTCCTTCAGACTAGTCTTTACGCCTAAAATGAGAAGTAAGGCCTTTGCTGCGTTTGATGCTCTAGGTTACTTCAAGATGACCGGATTACTGAGATTTACAAGTAGGGGCGGCTTACATGCCGCCCGGTG
>JAYRNY010000473.1:0-3441 GCA_041911975.1 bacterium
CCGGTGGGCATGCGCGAGCACCGGCGATGCAGCTTGGATACCAGCCGTGTAGATCGGGCGGCAGGATAGCTTCGATCTCTATTTCATGGCGCCAGTCATCACCAAAATCATATGTATAGAAGAACTTGTCACCTACTTGCAGATCAAAGAACTTGAGCTTGGATTTGGTGCCGCGCTCGTTGATGATCTGTCTATCACCGTCGGCGGTATCGGGATCACCATATCGTTTCCCTGCGATTTGAAATTCATGTAGATGGCAGTTTTGCCAGCCGAAGCCACCTTGTATGCACTCATGCACTTGTTCGAGCTTAGTGTTGCCTGGCAGTAGGAATCGGCGCCAGATGGCTGGTGTTATGCCGACCAATGTCACTTTTACTTGAAAGACGACAGCTCCAGGCTTGATAGTGAGTGGAGACAATTGGTAACCCTCCTGCGACCGAGCAGACGGATATCGTTCAGACCAATTGAGTATCAGCCTAAAGGACAATTCTTTTTGTCTGCCGTTTGATCGCAGTCATTCTTAATAATGATTTTTTTTAGATTTCACCGTGCTACCTTCGAGTTATTGGGACCCGAAGCTCGAGCACGGGAGAGAGCGATTTGAAAAGTTGGAACTCTAGTCAGCCACCGGCTCATGTGAGACGGCGCCGAATCTGGTTTTTGTCGGCGGTAATTCTCATTGTTTTCTCTGTCTCTGTTCAGAACGCCTACTCAAAAGATACCGAAGGAAAAGGAATCTATCGAGAGCAGGTTCCCGTCAGTACGGAGAAAAGAGAATTGCAGATGCCAAAAAAGGCTGTCGAGGAAGAATTCGAAAAATGCACTATCAATTTTGCCAAGTTAAATTCGGACTTCAAGCAGCGCGTACAGCAGCATCTGCAGCTTGCCGGAACCTATGATTTTGATAAATTTAGAAAGAACGATGATGAATTGAACGCACTGTTCGATGAAATGGATGCCACTTACCTGGATATGCTAATTCTTGCTGAGCACCTCGGTTTGCCGCCATCCCATATGCAGACGTTAAAAGATGGCATCCAAACTGCCAAGTTGTTCATGTACAAAAGTTCCAGCGTTTTCTACCTTTGTTTTGGGCAGCCGCTGCAGGCAGTTCAGTGCGCAAGACTTGGTCTGAATCTGGCCAAGTATAGAGCAGATCAAAAACTGTACGAGCCCAACATGCTCTTTTATCTTGGGTCCGCGCATTGTTGGGCTGGTGATTACAAGCCCGCTGAAGAGATTTTGCGACTCGCAATTGAGCTTGGAGAAGACCGCCCTTATGCCCAGGTGAGGCCAGGCGGAACCGTCAATCTAGCAGGACAGAATCCGTTTGCACCGCATTATTTAGGGTCCGTCTATATCGCTGAGCACGAAACTTCCAAAGCGATCGATTTGTTGAAAAGCGCTCGTGAAAGAGCGCCTGGCGATGAAGTTAAGGGAAATGCCGATGCACTCCTTGCCCTCGCTTACTCACTCGACAACAAAAAGGATCTGGCTCAACGGCATATTCAACTTGCTAGAGAGTCGCTGGATAACAAGCCGGGGCAGATCTTTCCTGCAATCGCCAAAGAGTCACTGGGGATAGTGGCAGCCCTTACCGGCGACTACAAGTTAGCTGAAGCGAAGCTCACAGAAGCCCTACCGGGCCTGCAAGATTCGCCACTGAAGCTCGGCAATCGGCTCGAGGCTGCCCAGGCATCGTTGTGGAGATCATATTGCCGCGAAAAACTCGGTAACGAATCAGGCTCTCAAGCAGACCGACAATATGCAATGACCTTTGCCGACGAGGCACCGCACTTGACGAACGTGTCCCATTTGCTCGACGCTCTTTTTGGCAAGAAGCTCACAGTTCCTGTTGGAGAACAGATTGGGGACAAATGGGCTGTTGTTGTTGGGGTGGGAAACTTTGCCGATCCGACCGTGCCACGCCTGCGACACTCCGAAAAAGACGCGAGCGATATGACCAACTTCCTGGTGCAACATGCAGGCTTCATGCCGGACCACATAAAGTCTCTTCTGGATACGACCGCGACCAAAGCCAACCTTATTGATTGCATCTCAGGCTCCTGGCTTCCGAAAGTGAGCAAGCCTGGCGATGTCGTACTCCTCTTTATCTCATCGCATGGCACGCCGGCCTACAAGGAAATTGGAGCTCTCAACTCGGTGGTTACTTATGACACCAACCTGGATCAACTATTCAAGACATCGATCCCAATGCAAGGCCTGGTGAGAATGCTGAGAAGCAATCTCAAAAAGCGCCATATCTTCGTTGTTCTCGACACTTGCTACGCCGGTGGTCTGGGTGCCCCTGGAGCAGAGGCTCAGTCAAGCGCAAATGTTGATCCGGACTTTCTTCTGAGTTCGAATTACCAGCTCCTGGTCAGTTCCAGTGAAGGAACTGAACGTTCATGGGAATCGAAGCGTTATAAAAACAGCGTCTTTACCCGTCAGCTGATTGATACTCTGGAAAAGTATCCTCGCTACGATGATTTTCGCAACCCGTTTTCCGAAATTCGGAGAAAAGTATTTGACGAAGTATCGGCTGACTACAAGGGCAACACACAGACGCCGAAATTGTCTGGATTCTGGTCTGGAAAGGGAGCGGTTGGAACCGATGGGCATGTAAATCAGAGCGAAGCAAGCCAAGCGTCATCGAATAATCATGATTACAGTCAGAGGTGAGATGCTTTTCCAGTCACAACTACACACCGACAAAGTTGGGAATACGTTGGGACGAAAATTTTTCGTGCCTGAAAAGTATTGGGCGGTAAGAGACTCGAACTCCTAATCCCCTCGGTGAAAATAGTCTGGTGAGTAAACACATAAAATCTCGCCGCGAGCGAAATTTTACCTTCGCCCTTGTTGATACCTTTTGGTGCTACCAGGGTGCATACAAGAAATGGGCTGGACACGTTCTATTACCTATGTGTCCAGGCCGGACAAAGACGAATTCTCTCGTCCAAAACAGAACTCTCCTTCCAAGGCATCCACTTTCGCCTCCGTTTGTAAAACGGAGAGTGTAACCCTTGTCTCAGGAACGTTCTGTTACCTATGTGTCCAGGCCGGACATCGAAAAAACATCGGGACGACAGGATTTGAACCTGCGACCTACTGCTCCCAAAGCAGCCGCGCTACCAAGCTGCGCCACGTCCCGCCGTTTCATAAATATAGCACGACCAGTTGTAAGGACCGCCGGAAGGGCTCCGAATCCCGATACAACTTAAGGCACGAATTCCGGCGGTGCGGCGGCGCCGCTGCCCTTCTTATGGGCAATCTTGACCTTATTCTTCGGATTGTCCAGGTTTATGACCACCGGACCCGTATCTTCATAAGCCTCAGTGGACGCCGGACGCGCTTTCTTCTTGGCTTTCGCTGCGGCCGCTATCTTCTCGCGTTCCGCCTGGCGCTCTTTGCGACGCTCGGCGCGGCTCTTGCGGCGGC
>JAYRNY010000474.1:0-9893 GCA_041911975.1 bacterium
TTGAGATGCAAAAGCTTCTCGACTTGACTTTGCGCACTTCGTTCGTCGTAGTCGACCCCCGCATTACTGATAGAAAAAAGAAGGCAGACGAGATGAGGGCATTGGCTGCGAAAATCTCGCAACCTGGAGTTTTCGGTAATATCTCTTTTTCCGACAATCCGGAGCTGCGCAATGTGTTGGATACTGCGCGTCATGCGCAAAAGGGGATTATTAATCTCCTGGCAGCGACAATCCACGACGTGGAAAGCGCTCCACTTAGTATGGAAGCTCCTGCACTGGCTCGCCGCTATGAGCAAAGCCTTCAACTCTTGCGCCAATACAACAGTCTTTCCAACACTGTGGTCAACATCGAGAATCGCTTGTTCGATGAACATCCTCGTGAAGTGAAGCAGTTTCAACAGAGTGCCCTTGTGCTTATTGTTGCAATGCTGGTTTTCGCCATTGTCAGCTCGGTCATGCTTGTGCTTTTCTTCTCACGCGATATTTCCCAGCGATTGAAGGAAATAGGCATGAAAGCAAAAGAACTGTCTTTCGGTGGGCGGTCCGTTCCATCTGAAGGAACTGATGAAATTGCTCAGCTTGACAGCGTTATCTGCAATGCGGGCGCGACACTGGAACAAGCACGGTGGAGAGAAAGCGCTTTACTCAATAACAGCGCTGATGTGCTTCTTTCTCTCGATCAAAAGCTGCGCATAGAGGATGTAGGAGAATCCTGCGAGTGCCAGTGGTCTTATTCACCTGATGATCTGCGTGGGCTTTCATTTCTGCAATTGGTGGAAAACAAGGACGCAGTGCGAAACTCTTTTACTCGCATCGCCGAGACCGGCGAATCGGGAAAGATCGAGTGTGCCATACTGGCAAGGGACGCTGCGCCGAAAGAGGTCTTGCTTTCCGTTCGCTGGGTTCCAAGTCAGTCTATGTACTTCTGTGCTGCACACGACATTACGGAGTTGCGAAAGGTAGAGAACTTGAGGCGGCGCTTTCTGGCCATGGCCAGCCATGATTTGCGAACACCGATGAGCTCAATCGGCATTGTTCTTTCGCTTTTGGCGTCCCAAAAAAGAGAACCATTGCCGCCTGGTGTTCTCACCTTGGTGGAAACAGCGCTGGAAAGTGCATCGCAACTTAATGAACTTGTCAATGATTTTCTGGAATTGGAAAAGTTCGAAGCAGGCAGCGGCAGTCTCGACCTCGCATCGATAAGTGCTCTGGATGTTTGCCAATTGGCCGACGAAACTTTGTCCGAAGCGATTGGAGAAAAGGAACTTCAAATTGTCTACCCTAAGAGAGACTGCATCATTCTCGCTGATGAAAACCGCATATTGAAGGTAATGGAAGTGATGTTGTCGAACGCAATAAAGAGAACATCACCAGCTTGCAGAATCGATGTTAGTCTGACAACCGATGCCTCTATTGCGACTTTCGGAGTAACCGACTACGGAACGAAAATTTCAACGGAAGAATCAGCTGTCATTTTCGAGAAATTCAGTGTGTCTAAGGACTCCGAAGGCAACAGGAGTGGCTTGGGATTGGCGATTGCAAATGCGATTGTCAATGCGCATGGTGGCAAAGTGGGCGTCACCGGCGGGACCGACGAAGGGACGACCTTTTACTTCACGGTGCCCATCGATAGTACTTCACGTGTGGAGGACGAGCCATGAAGGGCGTTTCCAGTGTGCAAAAGCGCGGCATGATTTTGGTGGCTGTTCCACTTGCCTTGCAGCTTGTTTTCATTGTCGTAGCATTCAACCTGCTGGCTAGACTAAATGAGGAAATCGTTCGTGAGATGCATTCTCAGGAGTTGGTAAGGAAGGGCTTCTCCATAAGTCGCGAGTCGATTGCTTCACTTGTCTCCGAAAACTTGATCCGCAGAAGCGGAGGTGCGGCTCAAGCTGTCACTGACAAGGATGCAGCCGTTCAGATTGAGCGCGGTTCGAAGAGCCTGAAGGACTACTGTGCAGAATTGCAAGCAAATTCTAAGCAGGCCCAAAATGCAATTGCATTGCACAAGAGTGCCGAGCTGCTGAAGGCGGCCGTGCTAGTCAATGCCTCGTCGACGAAATTCACTTCGGAATTCGCAAAATTGGCTAATCAGTTTAGACTCCTCACGTTAGCACCGCGATGTGCAGAAAAATTTGCCGCTGTGATTGCCACCGAAGAGCAGGAAGGAAAGGCTTTTGCGGTAGATGCTCAAAAGTCGGTGAACGGGCTTATTAGTGCTGCTCTAATCACTGTGATTGCCAGCATAGTTGTCTCTGCTTGCCTCGGTTTGTTCTATGCCTACTCCATACGGAAACCACTGGAGCATCTGAGTGAGAATGGAATGTTACTTGCCTCTCGCAAGGAGCTTTTACCCTCCCTGCAGAGCGGCGATGAATTCGCTGATCTCGATCGATTGTTGCACACCGTCTCTGATTCAGTTAACGTTGCATTGTTGCGTGAGCAGGCGGTCATTGAAAATGCCGGTGACATGATCTGTTCACTTGATGCAGAAGGTAGAGTGCACTCCGTGAATGAGAGCGGTGAAACTCTATTGGGTCGCCCAAAGCAATCGCTGATCAATAGCAAACTCAGCGAGCTTTCAGTTGAAGATCAGGCTGACTTCGCCCGGGAAAGTGTGAACAATGCAATCAAGGCGGGTTCATCTCAAACATTCGAATTGCCAATGCGGATTGCGGATGGCAGTGTAATCGATACACTCTGGTCTTGCCTGTGGTCGCCCGCGCACAGGTTGCTCTTTTGTGTAGTGCACAATGTGACGGAACAAAAGAAGGCGGAGCGATTGAGAGACGACTTTACTCAGATGATCAGTCAGGATTTGCGTCAGCCGCTGATTGACATTTATGACTGCATGCGGATGATTCAGAAAGAGCACAGCGGTGATCTCTCTGCCACAGTCGCAAAGGACGTTGCGGTCATAGATAGGAATGTGAATCGGCTGGTAGATCTGGTCAATGATCTTTTGGATTTCCAAAAACTGAATGCAGGTACGCTTCCACTTGCATTTGCTCAGCACGATCTTGCCGAGCTTTGCAGAGACGCTGCATCTCTGGTGCAGCCATTCGCCCAGGAGAGAGAAGTCAGGCTCGAGACCCCCTCGGGTTCACTTTACGTCCATTGTGATGGAAAAAAGCTTCTTCAGGCGCTTACAAATTTGCTTGCTAATGCGATTAAGTACAGCCCCAGTGGTGGTTCAGTGATTGTCGAGCTGCAGGATTCTGATAAGTCGGTGCAGATTCAAATAAACGACCAGGGACCCGGCGTTCCTGACGATTTCAAACATGCGATCTTTGAGCCATTTCAGCAGGCCCCTTCCGCAATAGGAAAGGTCGGCACCGGGCTAGGCCTGGCAATCTGCAAGTCGATTGCTGAATCACATGACGGCTCCATTCGCGTCATCGATGGACCCGAAGGTGGAAGCATCTTCTGCATGGAAATAAGCAAGGCGCCCACATCGACACCGATTCAGTAATGCACAGTCGGCGCATGGCGTCGACCCAACATTAAAGTGCTAAGATATCTGCGGCGCGTCGACGTATTCTAATCAGTATGCCTAAAATCCTGCTTGTAGAAGACAATGTAGAACTCTGTAATTACCTCGAACAGTGGTTCAGGCAGGAGAATATTGACTTTGAAACCGCGCAAACCGGGGAGGCGGCTCTGGACTTTCTGGCTAAGCACAAGTTTGAGTTGATTATTCTTGATTGGGATCTGCCTGGAGTCAGCGGTATCGAAATTTGCAAGCGCTATCGTGCTGATGGTGGCAATTCACCAGTCCTGTTTCTGACAGGCAAAGGCGAAATCGACAGCAAAGAAATAGGTTTGGATTCCGGCGCTGACGATTATTTGGTAAAGCCATTCGAGGTGCGCGAGCTTGGCGCGAGAATGAGAAGTTTGCTTCGCCGACCAAAACAAGTGCTGCTGGATCTAACTATCAATGGAGTTTCGCTCGATCCGAAATCGCGTATGGTGAAAACTGATGCGCAGACTCAGAAGCTCATGCCGAAAGAGTGCGCTTTGCTGGAATTTCTCATGCGCCATCCGAACAAGATTCACTCTACAAAGGATCTGTTAGATGCGGTATGGCGATCTGATAGCGAAACTTCGGAAGACACCGCTCGCTCGTGTATGCGCACTTTGAGAGAAAAACTCAAAAGGCTCGGGCGAGAAGACCTTATAACTACGAGGCTCGGGTCTGGGTACATCATTGAGATCAAGTCTTAGCAGCCCGACCGTCCTCCCGTGACGGTTGCCATATTGGCGGCTGGGTTTTTACACGCAGGGTTCACACTGTTTGTTGTATAGGCGCGCCCGTGAGAGTCTCGGCGATTTTTCGCATGCAGAGTTCACGCACCATCGGTTTGAATAGACGCACTGAAAGCGCCCCCGAATTTGATTGCCGCGAGCTGCTACTTCGCCTGACCCCAGCCTCCGGCGAATGGCATGCGGTGTCGCCGGGCGGCATTGTTTCTACGTGGAGATTATTAGCATGACAGAACAAGCACCTGAAAGAAATGTAGAAGCGCAGAAGCCCGAGCGTCAATCAAACCTACAGTTTGAAGGCTATCTGCGTGCACAGACCCCAAAAGACGAGAAGTCCAGTGAATCTGCGAAAAGTTTTCTTCCAAACTTACATCTGACCAGTGGTGGTAGTGAAGCTAACTCCAATGCAAAAGCCGTCAATGCATATGATGCCAGTCAGTTGCCCGGCCGAAACTATCCGAGAGACTTTCAACCTACGCCTACCTTTCCGAACAATCGCGTTCTAGGTTCGCCGAACCCGCGCCTTGACACTAGTAACACTGCGCATAGAGAAGGGGTCTCTTCAGAAGATGCTGCTCGTAATGGACGGATTTTTCGAATGCACCAAGCGATGAAAGACATTCGCAACAGCGATCAGAACAACAAAGTTCCTCTAGGCGATAAAGATCCGAATATGCAAAAGTGGTTGAATTCTCCTCCAACAGAAGGCGATGGTAAGTCAAACAATCGACCAGCTAATAACGGCGACGTCAAGGCGGATGATCTGTATGCGCGAACAAACGCAGAACAAATTGGAAACTTGCAGTCCAGTCTTGCTGAGCGCGATGATAAGGGAATGCCCGATGCTGACGATGTTTTACATAATGGAAGTGACAAGAAAGAAGTTAGCAGCCTGCTTGGTTATTTGAACAATGCAGAAGTCCGTGGTGCAGCCTCAAATGATACCGACCTGGCGAAAAACTTTGGAAGATATGCAGCGATGGACAAGAGAGCCGATGAGGTTGATGGAAGGGCTCCTGATCACAAGCCGAACGCGTTAAATCCAGGAGATATGCAGAGAAATCCAGAGCTAGATAAGGCCTTCCAGAGAATGCAGCAGGAAGACATATTGCGGCGAATTTCGCAAAATGTTCCGAAGCTCGCAGAGCATTTTCAACGGGCGATTGATGCTGCGAAAATTAGAGAAATGGCGTCTCAGCCGAAACAGAAAGTACCTGAAAGTGTATTGAGACCCAAGTCCAGGCTGGAAGACATCATCAAACGCCCGCCGCAACTATATCCAGGTTTTGAGAGATAACAATTGAGAGTGTTAAGTACAGAGAGAATCTTGAAAAGGAATATGGGGAAGTATGCCCGAATAGATTTCTCTCTTCTCACGCGGATCGATCCGGCAGTAATGCCGGATCGATTTATTGAATTCCGGCAGTAATGCCGGATCGATTTATTGTATGCGTTCCGGTGTATGCGCTCTGGGTTCTGCTTCGCGTTACCCTTCGCGCGCATCCGACTACAATGAGCGTTTTCAAGCGGCGGGCGTTCACATTTGGTTAACAATTTGACGGCGATCGCGAATTGACGAGTATACTGATTTTTGTAATTTCCCGAGAACGGACGCAAATGAGCAACAGCTCCACAACGCGTATCCAATTCGCATCTTGCCCATCAATGGCCGGCGAGATGTGTCCGTTCATTCGTTGTGCTACCTGCATGTGTCCCCCACTGGGGACAAACTAATTCAGGTTGCAGTACAACCAGCTTTAAATTGAATACTTTTTGCATGCTTTTGTCGTCTTTACGCCTGGACGTTCAATGATTTCCAATGGAAGTTAGGACTACCGAAGTAATGTAGGGGCGGCTTACATGCAGCCCGGTGTCGGCGAGCCGCCGGCGCTCCCAGTAAAGCAAAAAGACCACGCACCAAATATGGTGTCGAATTTGTCGCGCAGATTGAACAATGTTTTCTCGCGCCGGGTTTGACACGCGTGCAAACACCCGAAAAATCCGTCCCTGAACAAGACGAACAACACTACCAACGACCTCAGAAATAGGAGTTAGAAAAATGGCAAATTTGTTTATCACCAATGCAACTGGTTACATTGGATCCGCAGTAGCAGAACAATTTAAATCCCGCGGTTACACGGTTACGGCTCTGGCACGTTCCGACAAAGCAGTCGAAGAAATCACAAAGCGCGGATACAAAGCATTCCGCGGCGACCTGAGCAAGCCACAAGAATTCGAACAAGCGGTCAAGGAAGCCGACATTGTCATTCATACCGCTGCAACCAACGATCAAGAATTCGGCAAAGTCGACCAGGCAGTTACTGAAGCTATCCTCAATGCGCTGAAAAACACGAATAAAACTTTCATCTACACTAGCGGCACCTGGGTGCTCGGTAACACTGGAGAAGTCCTAGCAGACGAAACCACTCCAGTCAATCCAATTCCTGTGGTCTCGTGGCGTCCTGCAGTAGAGCAGAAAGTCATCGAAGCGAAGAACTATGGTGTTCGCTCCATCGTAATTCGCCCGACCGTGGTTTATGGACGCAACGGCGGCTTGATCGCCAGCTTCTATGCGACTGCACAGAAAGATGGATATGCTCGCTACGTGGGCACCGGCGAAAACCATGTTTCCCTTATCCACATTGATGACTTGGCTAATCTCTATTTGATTGCTGCTGAAAATGCACCAGCCGGCTCCCTCTTGCATGCAAGCAATGAGCAGCCGCAAACTCTCAAGAAAATTGCTGAGCTTGTTGCAAAAGCAGGTGGTCTCGAAGGCAATGCAAAATCGTGGCCGATTGAGGAAGCAAGAAAGATTTACGGACCCGCAGTCGATGGGTTTGTTCTCGATCAAAGAATCGAGTCCAGGAAGACACGCGACTTACTGGGCTGGCAATTGAAAGCGCCTTCACTTGAAAATGAATTGCCTGTTTACGAGCGCGCTTATGCAGGCTCTGCCAAGAAATAGTTTTCCTCCCATGTGATTTGACAGCAACCAGCGCAGACGCTCCGGCTAACCACCGGGGCTTTTGCGTTGGCATTTTTTGCCACCGAATTTGGCACTACAGTAGTGAAAATAATTTACTTCTTCGGCTTCTTCCAATCGCCCATTGCTGTCCACATTTGTTGGACAGTGAGAGCGGCTCCTTGCGGGATGCGCCCATCGGTTCTCGGTTTGGGATCGATGTTGGGATTCAATCGATCGACGTTGCGGCTCCAGGTATTGTCGATGAGAATGCGTGCGGGGCGTCCATCCTTTGCTGGAATGAAGTCTCTGATCAAAACCTGGTGCGGACCTTCCTCCGAAGTGACTGCATTAGCTGCGGTGCCACTCAAGGCACCGTCCCCTAAGAACGGCTCGTAGTTAGTGTTTACACCTGCCATGATTGGCAGTTTGCCTTGCTTCTTGAGCTGCGAAAGTATCTGCTCGAAGTGTTGCGGAGTCTTCGGTTGCAAGACAGATGGCGAAGGTCCGTCCAGAGCTTCTGTCCGTTGTATGGCTACATTTGTCTCAAACTTGCCTGTAATTCTGCTGACGATCTTTGCGTATCCATCATCAGGAACACTGGGGAAGTGTTCTTCACCGCCGTCCACTGGGCGTCCTGTTTTCTTATCGACTAGCCGTTCTCCATTGTCGGATTCATTCAGTTTTGGATCCTTATAGCCACCATCTGCACGTGGATTGATCTGCGAGTATTGTTTGCCTTTGTCGGTCCAAAAGAGGTTAGCCGCCGTCACCTGAAATATCTCGCTGGCATGGCTGCGGATTTTGTCACCGTCCGGCTGAAGTGATTCACCATGCGGCTTTCTGTCAATGTCAACGCGGGCGCCGTCATATGCCGAACGGAAGAATCCTTTCTCCGCCACGTCCGCGACCAGCTTCGCTGCCGCTCCCGGAGTGCGTGCATATGTCCTGACCTCTGTCGATGCCACGGAGCATGTGTTGTAATTGCCCTGGTGAATCAAGGATGGGTCGCCGGCCTGCCGCATGATTTGCGTGCCGAGTCTATTCATGTCTTCTTTGGTGAGCTGGCTGTTTCCATCATTGCGTAGCAGTCTGGCGACATTGTCATAAACGGACTTCACTTCGCCTGTGTTCGTTTCCTTCGAATGCGCCCTTTGCTCGAGTTTTCTCATGCTGTCGCTGAACTCATTCATGTTGAGACCGCGACTGGCTGCCAGCTCCAGCACTTCCCGTCTTGACTTGAGAAGCGTTTGATTGTCATTGCCCAGTGCCCAGTTTTTGGTCGGGTCCACCTTGTCACCGAGCTCCCGCGCGGCAGTTATTCTTTCGTGCTGGCGGAGTAATTCCGTGGCGTTTTGAGGACCAGGCAGGAGCCGGTTGCCGGTATCAGACGGAGGATTCGCGTCGAAAACGGAGTTGTATATGTTGCCAACGAAAGCCGGCATTTGAGCGACCTTGGAGTCTGGAACTGCAGGCGTTTCAGGCTGTGGCGCTTCTCGCATGAGCTGCACCGGGTCGAATGTCTCCCCTGTCGGCTTTGCCGGCGTTCTGACAACGGTTGCTTCGGTGTTTTCAGCGACTGTCATATGGCTATAGCTTGCCTCAGGTCCTTAATTAACGCCTTCATGCGCAATTGGAAACCGAAAATGTCGCAACAACGCGACTGAGCGTTTGCTGGTAAGAATGATTAATTGGGTCAGAGGCCAGGTTATCAGTATGAGTGTGAACTGATTGTGAAGCCCATCCAGATGATTCTTTCAAGGTCTGAATAGGGGTGGTTTTCGGCTCCTGAAGGGGGCCGCATCGGGCGGTTCGTCGCTTGCTCTTGAGGGGCTCAAAAGCGCCCAAAATTTGAGTTAATATACTAACGACGCCCCGAGGTCCTGTATTTAATCTATGTCGAAGATTCTCCTGGTTGAAGATGACACAGAGATGTGCGGTTGGCTGGAGGACTGGTTCAAGCAAGAAAATTTTGTCTTTGAGTCGGCGAACAACGGTGAAGACGCGCTCCAGCTCATGGAGCAGTTCGACTTCGACGTAATAATCCTTGATTGGGGACTGCCCGACATTTCAGGTATCGAAGTTTGCAAGCGCTATCGCCACAATGGCGGCGATGCGCCTGTCCTCTTCTTGACCGGCAAAGGCGACATCGATGACAAAGAGCAAGGGCTGGATTCAGGTGCCGACGATTACCTGACAAAACCTTTCGATGTGCGCGAGCTAGCTGCGCGTGTTCGCAGCTTGTTGCGGCGGCCGAAGCAAATACTGCCTGTGGAGCTGACCATTAATGGTGTGGCTCTTGATTTGAAAACGCGCGTGGTTCGAGAAGGCACCAATAATCTGCGTCTGATGCCTAAAGAATGCGCCCTGCTCGAATTTTTGATGCGCCATCCCGATACGATTTACTCATCGAAAGCGCTGTTGGATGCGGTTTGGCGATCTGACAGTGATTCGTCCGAAGATACGGTCCGCACTTGCATGCGCACTCTCAGGCTGAAACTGCAAAAACTCGGCCGCGATGATTTGATAAAAACCATTCTTGGCTCAGGCTATATCATCGAAACTGCGCAACGGTAGCAGCCCTTGTTGGGGTGCATTGCATGCGCCCGCTGATGTAGGGTCGACTCCATGCGCCGAGCGGTTTCGTGTGGCGCAATAACTGCAA
>JAYRNY010000475.1:0-4980 GCA_041911975.1 bacterium
ATTGGATGGCGATTTGATCATGACGAGAAGCTGCTTCTCTACCTCGTCAACGGCACTGACAGTAGATCTGCGCATCCAGTGATCAACGTCCTCTACCGTGACGCCGAGTGCCGAACCTTCGGCGGTCAGCTCAGCCAGCTTTTCATCGCAACGCGCATCGCCGAGCGCTTTGCCGGATTTGAACCAGTGGATAGCTTCTTCGACATTCGCCTCCACGCCGTCTCCGTACAAATAGCAGAGAGCAAGTTCGTACTGAGCCGACTCGTGGCCGTTTTCCGCAGCTTTTCTGTACCATTGCGCTGAGCGGACGAGATCCTTCTCCACTCCGTCGCCGTTGAAATAGAGTATGCCGAGCATGTACTGAGCGCCATCGTTCTTTTCATCAGCCTCCGCAGCTTTTACCAACCATTTGAATGCTTCGTCGAACTTCTTATCGCTACCGATGCCGTAGTAAAGACAGCGCGCGTAATTGCTCATGCCCATAGACAAGCCATTTTCCGCTGCAGCCTTATACCAGCGCAAGGCTCCTTTTGGATCATCTGTTTCGATAAAATATGCGTAGGAGTTTTGTGCCTTCGGATGACCCAGTTGTGCGGCTTCGCCGTACAGCCTGATCGCTTCCTGTTCGTTTGCTTCCACTCCCAGCGCTGCCCACTGATAAATCGTCGCCATTTCATGAATGCCGTCTGGGCATCCGGCGTTGCAGGATTTGCGGTACCAGAAAAGCGCTTCTTTTTCATCCTTCTCAACACCCGAGCCGCTCTCCAGCGCGACAGCGTATTGATACATGGCGTAGCCATCGCCGCGCTGCGCTCTGTCAAGCAAGGACTCAGGACTGGAAGGCTTCTCATCGGGCACCACTTTAGGTGGCTTGTGGCTTTCCGGATAAGGAGAAAAGCCAAATGGTTCGTTCTGAACAGGAGTAGACTTCGGCTTAGTGATCACGGTCGGCTCATCATCAGGTTTTTCCCGACCGGCCGCACCTTTCTGAGACCACAGCGTAGTGATCGCTTGGTCCAACTCCTCACGCAGCTCCACAACCGACTGCTGCCGGTCGCCGGGCGCCTTCATGAGAGCGCGAAAGACACATCTCTCGAGAGTTTCAGGAAGTGGAATTCCCTGAGCCACTTCGCTGAACGAACGAGGCGACTCGGAGACCTGCTTGGTCAAGGTTTCCAACGTAGTCTCACCGGTGAGCGGGCGAACTCCTGTAAGCACGTGATACATCACGCAGCCCATGGAGTAGATATCCGAGCGCGCATCGAGCGGCTTGCCCAGGCATTGCTCCGGGCTCATATAAGAGGGCGTACCGATCACCGTACCCATCTGCGTGAGATCGGAATCCTGCTCGGTAATTGGCTTGGCAATTCCGAAATCGACCAGCTTCACTATCTCGTTGCCCGTGTCGTCTTTGAGAAGAACGATATTGGCGGGCTTCAAATCTCTGTGAATGATGCCGTTCTTATGGGCATGCGCGAGAGCCTGGCAGACCGACATGAAAAGCGGAACCGCTTTGGCGGCATTCATGCGCATCGAGCGCTTGATCACGTCCTCCAGGCTTTCACCTGTCAAACACTCCATCACGAGATATGGGCGGTTGTCCTCTAGAACACCGAAGTCAAAGACCGTCACGATATTGGGATGCTGCAGCGATGCCGCCATGCGAGCTTCTCTTTGAAAACGCAAAGCGGCGACGGTGTCCGAATTCATCCTCTCTTGCAAGACCTTAACGGCGACGAAGCGGCCGAGCAGTTCATCTTTGGCACGAAAAACAATACCGAGAGCACCTCGACCGAGCTCCGATTCGACCTCGTAGCGATTGCCGATTTTCGTTCCGATCAAGTTGTTGCCGCTCACTGTCATAACACCCTCTCAAAAATTGCTTACCACCTTTAAAATGGAGTTTCACCTTCTCGCTAGTAAATTAAGAGATTTAGGCTTTATGCATTTTTAGGTCGTCGCAGCGACGCACGGCATCAAGCAGACGATGCGAAACCCAGGCTAAAGTTGCAATTAGGGTACCAAGAACGTCCCCCTAGCGGGTGAATGTAAGCAGATATCTGCAAAAACGCGCAAAAAGGGCAGCCAAATCGGTACCGAGCGAAATTAATAGGGCAATCACATTCTAAGTGCGGCAAATTGACACTTAAGGAAATCTAGCGATGGCGAATAGCAATTCTCTACTTGGAGAACTGTTGGTTGATTGGCAGCTTGCCACAAGGCAAGAATTGGAAACAGCGGTCTCCGAATCCCTAAACCGCGATCTGCCCCTGGGTCTGGTCCTGACGATGCTGGACATCGTGGACTCGGAAACCCTGCACTCGGCAATCGCGGCTCAATCGTTCTTGCGCGACAGGCTCATAACCGCTGAACAGACTACCAGTGCAATGGCACTGGTGAAGAAAAAACACATTTCATTCGGATTGGCGATGGATTTGCTCGGCATTCAAGCTTCGACCAAACCACGCAATCGCCTTGGCGACTACCTGGTGGAGAGTGAATCGCTCAATCGCGATCACATCAAATCCAGATTGGCACTCACCAAGCAAACCGGCCTCAATCTGGGCAGAGTGCTAGTCACTCTTGCCGATGCTCATCACGACTTGATCGAACATGCGCTCAATCTGCAGGAGAAAGTGCGCATGGGAGACATCGATCGCGAAGAAGCAATCGATCGGCTCTACTCGGCGCGGCGCTGCCTGGAAGTGATCACGCATGTGGGACACGACGCTATCGAGAGTCAGTCGACACTGGGAAACTTACTGGCAGCCGCAGGATTCATTCAAGACAAAGACATTGAGCTGGCTCTCTGCGTCAGCAAAGAACAAAACAAAGAACTGGGAGATTCACTCATCGAGCTGAACTGGGTAAAAGCTCAAGCCGTCTATGCCGCTCTGGAAGTACAAAAGCTAATCCGCACTGAAAAGATTTCGATCAATCAAGGACTCGAGCAGTTGAGACGGCTGCGTGCCGAGGTGGGAGTTTCGGAGGATGTGCCTTCGACGCCTGGGCCGCAGGACGAGCGCAATCTCACCTTCTATTACTTCTTAAAGCTGGCCGGCGTTCTGCCGAAAACATCAGACAAAGCCATACAGGAAGCGATCTTTCCCAAGGACAGATTCGAATCGCAACTGGAAGAAACCTGGCAAGAACTCAAAGCCGCACCTCGCTCACCGCGCTTGCCGGAAGACGTGCGCGATATGCTGTCGCGCTGCGGCTTCCTTTCGGACGAACAACAAGTAATGGTGCAAAGAGCTGGAAGAACATACAAGCTCTTTCGCGAGCGCCGCTTGAACATCGAGCAAGCACTGGTGCAATTCCATATTGCACAATCGGCATCATCTGAACCCGGACCGTGGTCCGGCACGTTCCCGAGCCTTTCTGTGTTTTAGGCACAATACGGAAAATGGCTCAGGAAGGGCGGTGCGCAAAGCGCCGCCCTCTTTTCATTGCCGTCGTTTTCTGGCAATTTGAATTGGCATGCTTTCTGTATCTGGGTATAGTGAACCAAGAGGATTTGGTCGCTTGCTTAGAAAGTTACTCTCCATCGGATTGGTGCATTGCCTGCGCCCTCACGAATCCATCACACTGGATTGGCAGCGCGTCTGGTACCAGACATGCGCTCCTTGATTTCTTTAAGCGCCGCTCTAAACTCCAGCACTGAAGCAGGTCTGTCCTCGGGGCGTTTCTCAAGGCATTGCAAAATCAAATCGTTCAGTTCATCTGGAACTTCGACAATACTTGAGACCGGCTGCGGCTTTTCATTCATGACTTTGTTGAACGTATCGAGAACCGTGGCGCCGAACAATGGTGGATTACCGGTCAGACACTCATACATGACACAACCGAGCGCATAGATATCTGTGCGTGCATCGGCCGGATCACCAACGCACTGCTCAGGGCTCATATACATCGGGCTGCCGGCCGAGGTTCCTTCGCGAGAAATCTTCTGATGCCCCGGTTCGTTCTCCAGCATTTTTGCCAGGCCGAAATCAACGACTTTGACCAGCTCGCGACCTTTGAAGTTCTCACTGATCATGATGTTGCCCGGCTTTATATCTCTGTGCACGACACCATTGTCGTGAGCGTTGATGAGCCCCTCGGCGACTTGAAGAATGATTCCCACCATCTGCCCGACGGACAGACGAGTGCGTTCTTGCAAAAGCGTATCGAGGCTCTTTCCGTCAATGAAATCAACTAGAAGAAATGGCACTCCCTCGAGAAATCCGCATTCATGCACCGTAAGCAGATTGGGATGCTGCATGCGAGCCATCGCTTGCGCTTCACGTTGAAAGCGCTGCACAAAGCGCGCATTGCCCAGCAGATGCGGCTGCAGTAGCTTCAGGGCAAGGATTTTGTCGAGCACGATATGGCGAGCCTTGTAGACCGTGCTCATTCCCCCAGAGCCCAGATACTCGACAATCTTGTACTTACCATCCAGTATTTGTCCTTCCAGTTTGTCTACGATTTTCATCTCCTCGCCGTCATCGGGGCAGTTCTTAACCGTTGCGGCCAGTTGTTTTGCACACTTTGGGCAGACTGCATAGCGCGGACTGAAACCGACGACGTTCACAGCGCCGGCAGCATTCTTCGCACCAGACATTTCCGAAGAAATGTCCGCCAATTTTTTTTCCGTGTCTCGACGCAGATCTTGCTCACGCCTGTAGGCATACACGAATTGCGAGATGACGATTGAAATTGCCGCCAGCAAATTGAGCACGCTCAGAGCTGGGGAAGCCGTGTTCTCATCGATGATGTGCGCCGCAACGACTCCCGCTTTCAATGCAGTGAAAGCGGGCAACAAAACCATCAACGCAAACAGACTGCGTCTGAGCGCAGTGCCGAGCATATCCGGTTCAAGCAGGAGAGAAAACCACCCGGAGCCCGGCCTCAATGAGTACACCGCGAAGCACAAAACGAGTGTGGAAGCGGCAAGAGTGACCGGCACTTTGACACAACCCCAGAGCCCGCAAAACTCTG
>JAYRNY010000476.1:0-3973 GCA_041911975.1 bacterium
CTTGTATCGAAAGGAACAGAAATACGCGTCGGCCAGCTTTATGATGGAGGGCATTTCCCAGTATTCAATTGCTTTTGCGTTTTCTTTCATAGGCTTTTATCGCTTCGACTTTCTCGGCTTTGCGTCTTTGCCAGGAGCACTTTTCCTGACGATTGCCACTGCTGTGGTGGCAGCTCTTGCCGCGGTTGCATACATCGGAGGAATAGTTAAGCAGCATGGCGAAGGATTGCCCCTGCATACGCCGGCCTTATTGTTCTGGGTTCTATCAGTTTTGGCCTGGGTACCCGGCGCATTTGTCCCTAATTTCTTTATGGCGTTCTTGATTCCGCTTACGATTCACTGGTTTCAGTTTCTCGGAATGAACGCTGTTCTCGTTGAGCGCAAGGCCGCTGCTACAGCCAGTTCAACGACTGATTCCAAAAGACAGTTACTCAGTCCCGCCGGCGTGCTTCTTGCTGTTTGCTTTGTGTACATGGCGATGTTCGTCTTTATTGACTTTCTCGTGCACTCGCCGGTGTCGATTTATTTGAAAGGGATCAGCGTCGGTGTTCTCTCCGGGCTGGCTATGTGCCACTACATGCTTGACACTTTCATCTGGCGCTTCCAGGATGAGTATCCGCAGCAGCATATTTTGCCTTACATTACAGCGACAGCAAAAGATTGATGACTATCCAGCGGGGATGCACGCTTTGAGAAATTCGAATGGTCTCTTCTTTGTTCTCATCCCTCGTGCTGATGTGATTGTTATGCATTCCGGTATCCTTTATGAGGAGTCGACACTCGTGTCCCTCCCTTGAACGAGATTAGACGCAAAAACGGCAACACCAAGAATGACTCTCTAGGAGTAAATTTAGTTGGGTGTTGCCGTTTTTTTTGTTTGCACCGGACTTTCTGCCTGAACGGACTTCTTCAACAAGACGCAAGCGAGCCAATCCGTGCTGACGACAGCCTGATCAGTCAGCACTTTGGACGATGGCGGAAATCAGTCGGAGTTTTACTCTCGTCACTAATGCTGTCAACTTTGGATATAGTCGTGAATTTTGATAGACTCCCTTGTCACCAAAGCGAAGCGTGCCATGTCGTCAACCCTGACAAAGCAGTGGGTGTGCTTCCCGTGCTTCGACGACTCTTGTTTTTCCTTGACGGTTTAAAACCGTTTCAAGTCTTGGTTCTTGCAATTGTACTCGCCTTCATTGGCATGGTTCTTCTCTGTGTGCTCGAACAGATTATACTGATCGACCTGACCACCGATCAGCTAAGAAACCTGCATTTTGCTCGTGGCTTTTTTTCTACGTCAATTGGCATATGTTTCGTGTGGTGGATAATGCACCGAAAGGAAACCGAACTCGCCGGCTGGAGAGATCACTTCAGCCGCAAGTTGGATCAAAGGACATCCGAGCTGAATCTTGCACTGGCAGTACAACAGCAGCAGTTTGAAAAGCTGGAAGCATCGAATAATGCTCTTGTTAATCAGCGTGAAGACTTCGTACTTGCCTTAAAACTCCGGCTAATGACGCCTGTACAAGCAATTCAAAAGACATTGAATCACCTGTTGGAGGATGCATATGGAGAACTTACGCCAACGCAAAGGGAGATCGTTAACTTAACTATAGAGAACAACCGAGACCTGGACAGACTCCTGGTAATGTTGGTGGCGCTTTATCGCTATCAGAATGGCAAGTTGATGCTTCAGAGAAAAATGCACAAGCTATTGGATCTAATTAAAATTAAAGAAGATGAGATTCTAAAGGCAAAGAAAAGAAATATAAATCTCAGTTTGCATAACTCGTTCGCTGATATTGAGCTTGTATGCGATGTCGATGAAGCCAGAAAGGTGATCGAACATTTGGTAGATAATGCAGTCAAACATGCCGGTAAAGACGTTGCAATTTTCTGTGAGGTAAGAAATCAGTTTGTGCACATCCAGGTGGTTGATGACGGCCCTGGGATTGCACCGGAGGATGTGGAAAATCTCTTCAAGCGTTTCTACTATGTTTCGAACGTTGGAAGATACTCGGCAAGTACTGGCGTCGGGCTATGCCTTTGCGCAGAAATAGCCAAGGCTCACTGTGGCACTCTCACGTGTGAGAGTGCTATTGGTCAAGGCACAAAATTCACGCTATCTTTACCGCTGGCGGCGGACAATAATGATTCGACTATTTCCAATTGCTAGCGTAGAGGCTTAGAGAAATGGCACAAGCGCTTGCAACATATAGTCGGCTACAACCTGTGCCATTCTATTGCATTCCAGTTTTGCCGGCTGCGCGTTCTGCTCCCTTTCGTGCACTATTTTATTTTCGCGCTTATGCGCCTCAATATCTTGCTCGATTTGCTGCCAGACAGCATCGATGTGCTGGGCGAGCCCCCTGCTGGTCAAGCATTCTTGAACCACCTGCCTGGCAGCGAGCATGGAGCCGCACGAACTATTGTTTAGCGGGAATTCAATATGATTCAGCGAACCGGCTGCAATTAAACCCATTTCAGCAAACGCGATGATTGCAGTGACGCAATCTCCCTCGTGCTTGAACAATTCATTGCACACGACCAAGCGTGCATTAGGAAACTTGAGACCCATATTCCAAAGCGAGCGTGCACTTTACTATGACTACTTTTATCAAAGGCAATACCAAGTTCAATCGTCCTAATGGATGAGCCGCTTGTTTTAAGAATTGATCGTTGGCAATATCGCTTCGATGTGCCTATCTATTTTGCATTGGATGGTTGTCAAGCCGATCTGCGTTTGCTCTTTAGTCCTTACAGCCGTCACACAGTGGTATGGACTGAGTCGGTCGCGACAGGATGTCTTGAATGCTGGTCTCGGCGAAGCTCTGTTCGATGATGGCTGTTGCATCGTCGATTCTCTTATGTAGCGCACACAAAGTTGTACCAAGCGACTTCAGCCCCAGTGGGCAATGCCTAATTCGCTGAATTGGATCGACTGCATTGAGAATTTCCAGCGCGCTGATCTTATCCGGTGTCTTAGAAAGTGCAAAGCCGCCACCGCAACCCCTCTGCGAGTGGACCAGGTCTGCCTTCACTAGTGCCTGCATGACTTTGGACAGGTATGCCGGAGGAACCTTGGTTGCGACAGAAATTTTTTGGGTCGTGAATGCGGAACTTGGATTCATGGACAAGTAGACAATTGCTCTCAGTGCATATTCTGCTGTTTGGGAGATCATCTTTTGAAAGTCCTTTGATTGGAATTGTATTGTGGATTCCAGTCGACACCAGCGCTAGCGATTACAGAAAGTATTCCCTGTTGTTTCTAGTTTGCCATAAGAGCTGTTGTCTTGGAATTTGCAGATTCATTAGCGAGCAACTGCAAAGTGCGCGGGAACAGAATGTTGTTTTCTTTATGCACGTGTAGATGCATGTTCGCTTCAAACTGCGCAAGCGAACTCAGGAGCAACTTGAATGTGGTGCACGCGTCTTGCGGCGCGGAGAAATCATTGGTCAGCCGACGCATTGCACCCAGGGCTTCTCCGGCTTCATCGTGTTCCATGGTCATGACTCTTATGGGATGCTCCAGTCCGCCACCGCAGACAAGCATTTGTCCTTTCTTTGATTCAATAGCCACGATGCTGGGAAAGAGGATTAATTCTTCCTTTTGCATATGCACTTCCAGTTGTTCTTTTAGCTGCGAAAAGACCCCCAGTACCTGCACCATTTCAGGGTGCCTGTCCGCATGTACTCTTGCCACCTTTTCTGCCAGTGCTAAAATGCGGATCAATTCGAGTTTCAGCGGATTGTGATAAACCGTCAAGATGTGATCGATCAATTCTTTGAGACTGGTGCGCATCCAATCCGGCTCGTTGGCAGGCATTGGTTTGTTCGAGCAACTTGCTAGTTCTTCGAGTATTGCTTCAACATTAAGGCCTTTCTTTTGGCAGGCTTCCGCCAGGCTGATTTTGCCGCCACAGCAAAAATCAATGCCATACTGTTCGAATAGAGAGCTGTATTCAGGATGCAAAAC
>JAYRNY010000477.1:0-2842 GCA_041911975.1 bacterium
AAAGCGGGACTTGAGTTGCAGGTCAACGGGAAGGTGGTTCCATGGGAGCACAAGCAAGTCCGCGGGTTCTCAGAGCCAGAGTACATGGAGTTTAAGACCGATCCTCAGGACGGTCCATTGAACATTGAGTACTCACTTCTCGGTCGAAAAATCGGCAGCTACCTGTACGATCCCTCTGCGAAAACCCTGACCAGGCTTGAAGCTCCACGTGCACTTTCCGCTTTTGACGTCCGGCAATTCCACGAAAACCCTGGCTTCAAGGCAGAGTGGGAGCAAACTGGAGTGACCATCGATCCATTCGAAATACCTGCCAACCAGATAGACTTGCATACGCACTTTGCCGGAGCCATGCGCTCCGAGACTCTGATAAAAGTGGCTCAGGAACTTAAAACGCCCTATCCCACTAAAACCCTTGATGAGTTTGGCATCCAGTACAAACCAAATGCAGTAAAAATGGTGGACGGAAAACCAACTGTGACGCTGGATCCTGAAAATTTCCCCGACAGTCGCGCACTGGATAGGCTGGATAAAATGCTCAGCATCCCCGAAGATCGCTCGGTGACTTTCCAGCACATGGAAGACATCTATAAGCTGCGTTCCCCACTCGCCAAGGACATAAGGGCTTTTCCACGCTACCTTGCAGAGGTAGCAAAAGACTATCAAAAGCAAGGTGTCAGCTATGCCGAACTTTCACTTTCGGACATCCTCAAGCCTGAATGGCTGGCCAGTGCTCAGTCCGCGCTGCCGGAGATCGAGCAGCAGACCGGCGTAAAATTGCGCTTCGTGGCTGGCATCTGGCGCCATTCCGACGGACCCGAGAAAGCCGAGATGGTGCGTAAGGTCTTAGAAAACACAGACAACCCATACATTGTCGGCATCGATTTCATGGGGGAAGAAACAAATTCAACTCTTGCATTTGCCTCTGAGCTGAGCAAGCTTGCAGATATTCGCAAGACCCGTCCGGAGTTTCAAATCAGAGTGCATGCCGGAGAAAACTGGAACAATCTGGAAAACGTTAAGGAAGCAATCAGGCTAGGCGCTACACGCATTGGTCATGGAATTTTTGGAGTCGACCAGGAAGTCTTGAGGATGGCCAAAGAGCATGACGTGATTATCGAATTCAACAGTAATTCCAACCTGGCGCTGGGCAACATTGACGCGAAACGCATGATCCCAGCCAAAGAATACCTGGATGCAGGAGTCCGCGTATCGTTGGGAACCGACGGGTCTGGCATATATCACACGAGTGCTCGCGCCGAACAGGCGGTCATGCTGAGCCTCGGATTGACGCCCGAAGATCTTGCCAAAATAACTGCCTCTGACCTCCGGTACAGGCAAATGATGCAGTCCGCAGTTGCGAAGAAGTAAGCTGGATTACGAAGGTGTGTGCAATTCAACAGTGACGGGAAAGAGTCGCCTGGCTTACATTTAAGCCACCCCACATTAATTCGGAGCATTAAGGCGGAACACTAAAATCCTCGCCGATGTCAGCAGATTAAGTTAGACTGTGGCAGTGTTCTAGGTGGGTGTAACCGATAAATCCGGAGGTGTCGATGAAGGCACTCGCTCTTGCAGCCGCGCTCTCAATTGCTCTGACCGCCGCAGCCAACGCGCAAGACCCCAAGCCGTCACTTAAATCAAACGGCATCACGAAGCTGCCCCCTGAAGCAGCCGCGACCATCGATGTAGGTGCGATTCAGAAGAAGATTGAGGAATTGAGTGAGGGAATAAAAAGGGAACCGAAGAACGACACCTATTTTGGTGCTCGTGCGCAGAGTTTTTCGAAGCTAAAGCAATATGATCGGGCTTTGAAAGACATGAGCATTGCCATCGATCTGAATCCTCGGAAACGAGCATATTTCAGTTCGCGAGGATTGTACTACTCGAAATTGCAGAAGCACCACGAAGCAGTTAGTGACTATACCAGGGCACTAGAGATTGGCCCTCCGACCTTTGATATATTTGCGAAACGAAGTGTCTCAAAATCCGCTCTAAACGATCATGTTAGTGCTCTGCAAGACGCTCAAGAGGCGTTGCGACTAAACCCAGGTGATCTAGAGTGCATGGTGCTGCTGGCAGGGGAAGAAGCACAGACAGGGAAGCTGAAAGAGTCAATCGATCACCTAACTGAAGTATTGAAGATGCAACCGAATGACGGAGAACTATATCGATTGAGGGCGCATTCATTCAAGGCTCTTGGAATGAAGGACCAAGCGGAAAGAGATTATGAAAAGGCACGTTCTCTTGGTTTTGTTCCAGCACCATAGAGCTGGATACGCCGGTCCTCCGCTTGGGAATAGATGAGACATGTTAGTTTCTACGTGAGATTATGGCTGAAGGTAAGACAAACACTGGAAACAATGGCGGGACACAGAGTGGCGCCGAAATTCAGCCTGCAAAAGAGATTGAGAGCGCTGAAAATTCGAAGCAACCAAGTCTTCCGAATCTCATGAATCTTGGCGAACATAAAGAATGGGAATCAAGGCAGCAACACCAAACGTATTCCGGTGAAGAAGAAGTCGATGCCAAGCCATCTAAGGGACCTAAATCGAATGAACAAAATGTGAGCACTCCAGCTAGTGTTGACCGTACTCCAGCAAGGCCGGCAGACACAGGAAAAGCTGCGACTGAGCAAGTTTTAGCGGCGAAACAACCTGATGGCAAGCCTTCTAGTGCCCCGAATGCTGTGGATGGGCGGGTATTGCCGACTGTCCCAGCATCCGAAAAAGCGCCGCAAGCTGGACTGATTCCTGGCAGCACAAAAACGACAAATGCGGATGTGACTCCGGCGAAGGCAGCGGATCTCGGAAGTACGGGAGTAAGAGGAGACGTTGTTGCTGGA
>JAYRNY010000478.1:0-2007 GCA_041911975.1 bacterium
ATTTCTCTGGCGGCCAAAGCGTTTCGCATCGCTAAAAGCGCAAAGCAGGAGAGGCAAAAGCTGGACCAGCTTGATTACATGCCTGCCGAGCCGGACAAAGACGCAGTCAGGCGAGTAAATCGAAGAACGCTCGCATGGCAGGTGGGAAAAGTTGCAGTTCAAGGACGCGACAACCTTGCCAAATGCCCCGAATCAGAACCGCTGATTATCATCTCCAATCATTCAAGCTACGCCGATCCGTCCGTGATCACCTATGCCATCGACAGAAAAATCTACTGGATGACCGCCATTGGTGTGCTCAAATTTGCCGGAGGACTGTCGGCGCACTTTCTCAAAGGATGCGGTGCCGTCCCCGTGGAAATTGCCGGCGAGAATGCCAGCAAAGCCCTATGGCGCTTCAGCCGGCTGCTTGCCGACGGCAAGACCCTGGCACTCTTTCCGGAAGGATGGATTCATCTCGACGGCGTCACTCGAGATTTCAAAAAGGGCGTTATCCTGATAGCCCGCAAGTCTGAAAAACTGCTCGGTCGCCCCGTCAGGATTCTGCCGGTGTTCGTCCAATACGGTAAATATCCAGGTCCTTTTGTAGCCCAGGTGGGGGTCCCATTTGACTATCTGATTACGCTTGTGGCGGGGCCTATCTATAAGGGCGGCGCCACTGTCTTTATCGGAGAGCCGATTTCATCAAGCGACTTGCCTTCCGATTCCGATGAAGCGATAAGGTTACTGCACAACAAGGTAATTGAACTCAATTCGTTCTGCATAAACAATTAGCACTCGGCTGGCTCTGCAAAATAACGAGAATCGCTCGGCATATGATAGATTCCTATTGCATAAAGTCGGGGTTGCAAGGTGAAAAGCCTGAGACGCGTATTCATCCAGTCACAAGCCGATCTCGCCGCCCGGTGCCCACTTTTTGTCGAGCGCTACGCAGGCAAAGTGGACGAGTTCGGGCTAGATGTCGACTACTTTGCAAAGACCGAGCACTATTTGCGCTTCCTTAGAGAAGACTGGTTCAAGACCAAAGTAATAGGCGTAGAAAACATTCCCTTAGAAGGCTCGGCGGTCATAGCCGGCAACCACAACGGAACAATGCCACTGGATCTTTTCATGCTCACGGATGCAGTCCTCAATCTCCATCCGCAAAACCGCCTGGTCCGCTTTCTGGTGCATGATTGCTTTTACTGGGACAAACACTTGCGCTCGTTCATGAGCTCAATGGGTGAAGTGCGAGCCACTTATATAAATGCGATTAAACTGCTGCGTGAAGGCGAGCTGTGCGGCATCTACCCGGCAGGCGAACGCGGCATGGGGCAGCCGCTTTCCGAAAGATACAATGTCGGCGAATTCCGCAGCGGATGCGTCAGAGCGGCAATTGAGACAGAGTCGCCAATTATTCCAGTTATCACAGTTGGTAACGCGGAAGCTTATCCGGTCGTATGGAGATCGAAATATCTAGCCGAACTTTTCCAGGTGCCGTATTTCACTTTCTCGCATTTCTATCCCTGGCTTCCCTACCCGGTAAACAGTATTCCTTTGCCGGTCAAATATCTCGTCTACATCGGCAAACCCATACATTTGAAGCATCCGCCTGAAGCCGCGTCAGATCGCCAACTCGTCATGCACATTACAGGCGAGTTTCAAACTTACATTCAAGAACAATTGAACGAGCTTTTGGCTCTGCGCAAGTCATACATGAGAGGGTGGAACTCGGAAGAATTAGACTCGTGGGTCAAAGGCAGTCAGCATGAATTTGCCACCAGGACCTAAGTCTCACTGGCTAGTCCAATACAGCGGCTGGGCCCGCAATCCTCTCGAATTTCTGGAAGAGTGCAGCGCACGCTACGGCGATATTTTCACTATCAAGATTGCCGAAGGTGGAAGACATCGACCGATGGTTCTTATGAGCGACCCGGCTATGGTGAAGCAGCTTCTGACTGCAGATGTGAAAAACTTCGAGTCGGGCGAGGGGCACGACTCAATGCGCAGCTATGTGGGTGAAACATC
>JAYRNY010000479.1:0-3125 GCA_041911975.1 bacterium
CGCAAATCCGGAACAACAGCTTCCCGGAATCACAACACTGCGAGCGAAATAGACTCTATAAACTCGTCTGCTTATCCATATCTTCAAGCACAGAGCCCCACGAATCATCGACCAATGATTTGGCGCTCTTTCTGTCCTTTTTGGCGAGATCCCAATTGCCCATCTTCTCGTATGCATCAGCGCGCATAGTGAAAAGACGATCTTGCAATTTGGGCGAATTGAATTTAATAGCCTCAGAATAATCGTCAACCGCCTTTTTATACTGCTTCATCGAGAAATATTGATTGCCACGCAGCATCAGTGCATGAGCAGTGCGGTCCAGCGCGATCGATTGAGTAAGATCTTGAATCGCCAGATCGAATTTTTTCATATACGAATGCATCTTGGCCTTCAATTTAATGATTTCCGCCTTTTCTATTTTGCTCGGAGTCGCCTTCTGCGCTCTTTCGTAATCTTTAATCGCCACATCATATTTGCCAAGTTCGTAATTCAATCTCGCTCGGCGTTTGTAAGCCGGGAAGTGCTTGGGCTCTAGCTCAATCGCCTTCGTGAAATCGGCGTACGCTTCTTTGTATTTGATCAGTTCCAGAAAACAGTCACCGCGCTTGAAGTAAAACTCTGCGCAATTGGGTTCGAGCTTGATCGCATCGTCTATCTCAACGATGGCATCCTTCATTTTTGCTTTTTGATAAAGCCGCAGACCCTTTCTGTAGTAACGAAGTGCACGGTCATTGGATGTTTGTGCGTTGTGCTGCCAGACACCATTGACCATGATTGGGCCTGGCTGAGCAAAACATACGGGTGACCAGCCCAAAACGATCGATGCAGCAAAGCAGAAAAATCCTTTCCTGAACAGCAAATGTTTTCTCCCGCCTGCTCCAAAAATACGTCAATCAAATCGGGGATACCGTGGGTTTTTTCCGCAATTCTTCTGCCTTCTTAAGGTCCTTTTGCGCATTCTCTTTCTGTCCTAGTTTTTCATATGCCCTGGCACGCGCACGATAAATAGTTTCACCCGAACCAAAATTCGTTTCCAATGCCTGAGTGTAGTCATTAACCGCCTCTTTATATTTTCCCGCTTTCATCAACAACGTAGCGCGTTTGTTCCACGCTTCGTCTTCTCCGGGCTGTAGTTTGATGACCGCAGTCATTTCCGCAATTGCGTCATTAAGTTTTCCCTTCTTCTCAAAAATGCGCGCGATGTGAAAACGATACTCATAGTTTTTGCTGACCTTCAAACCAAGTTGATAGTCCGCCAGAGCTTTATCCAACTGCCCATCTTGCTCGTAAGCAGTGGCTCTCCACATATATGCTCGAGGTTTCTCCGGATCAATTTTGATGAAGACATTCATGTCTTCGATAGCTTTTTTGTATTCCCTAATAGCGCTGTACATCATTGAGCGCAAGTGAAACATATTCTTGTTTTGATCTTTCCGCCGATACTTAATAGAAAGACTGGCTGCATCAATTGCCTTCTGGAACTGCTTTTGCGTCGCGTAAATTTCTGCCTCATCGCCAAAAACTTCGGAATCGGTCGGGTCAATTTTTTCAGCGCGCTTCAATAACTCGAGTGCTTCCTTGTAATTGTTGTCATCGGCATAGCAGCGCGAACGATAGAGGAGCGCAAGCGGTGAATTCGGCACTTTCTTAAGATAGGCATCCAGCGGCGCCTTTGCTTCGCCGTAGCGCTTATCGCGAATCAGCAAGCGAATGGACCCCAGGGCCGGATCCAGTGTGTATGGCTGCGCCATAATTTTGCTACCTGTTTCAAAACACAAAGAGACACACACAATAACCAGTGACGCACTGCCTGCAATTAAAAATCTCAGAGTGGGCCTATCCAACATGCTCATCAAAATGTCACGCCGCTTTCTGTGTCCAAGAGGTCACAAACTCCACTGCAATTCTAGACTAATTGAGGGATGCCGGAAAAATCCCGTGCGTGTGATAATACTCAACCATCACACCAGGCGCAGGGGCGATGCCGTACATCGCCCGCGTGTCGGCAAGCCGCTGACACTCCAACGAGCAAATAATGAGGGGAGAAGTCATGTCCACCCGTCCAAAAATTCTTTGTCTGGCAGGCAGTCTCAGAAAGGACTCACTCAACAAGAAGATGGTAAAAGTCGCAATGGCAGCTGCAGAAGAAGCTGGAGCAGAGTGCACTTACATCGACCTGAAAGACTATCCGATGCCCATCTATGACGGCGATATTGAGGACGAAAGTGGCATTCCGGACAATGCGAAACAATTGAAGAAGATCATGAAAGAACATCACGCGTTTCTAATTGCCTCGCCCGAGTACAACAGCTCCGTCAGTGCCGCGCTGAAAAACTTCATCGACTGGACATCTAGACCGGAGCAAGGTGAAAAGAGCATCGAAGCATTCATCGGCAAGGTTGCTGGAATCATGGCCTGCTCGCCCGGCGCGCTCGGCGGTTTGCGCGGGCTGGTCACGCTGCGTTCTATTCTGGGCAACATTAGTGTCGTTGTCGTCCCCGAGCAGCATGCGATACCTCATGCCAACGAAGCATTTTCTGAAGATGGCAAATTGAAGGACGAAAAGAACCAGAAAGCAGTGGCCAATGTAGCCAAACGCGTAACCAGCTTGACAAAGTCCATTCTTGAATCAGAGCTTGTCAAACAATCGTGATCTCCAAATAAGCACGTACACTCCTAATTCCTTGCCGGAACCGGTTAGGACATTGGAGGTGGCAACATGCGAAAAATTATTGCCCTGGCAATTACTGCCCAAATCGGACTTACGTGCTCCGGTTTATATTTCGGCGCTCCGGCTCAGAAGGCTCTGGCAGCCGGAACAAAGAGTGAGGAAGCCTACGGTTATATCGACCGCAATGGCAAGATAGTTATCCCGCCCGGCTTTGACGAAGCAGGTCCTTTCTCGGAGGGTCTGGCTGCAGTTAAGGTAGGGGAAAAATTCGGGTATGTGGACAAAACCGGCGCGATGAAAATCGAGCCGAGATTCGACAAGGCAGAAGCCTTCAAGGAAGGAATGGCTGCCGTGGTTGATGCTTCCGCAGAAGAGAAGCGTTACGGATTTATAGATAAGGAAGGCAAGTTCGTTATCGAGCCGGCCTTTGAAGAAGCCAATTCCTTTGCTGAAG
>JAYRNY010000480.1:0-6264 GCA_041911975.1 bacterium
AGATTTGCGACTGCCGGGTACTTTTCAATCGCATTAGGATCACCCTTCGCCGCAGGAGCCGCCCCGGAAGGAGCACCAGGAGCGGCACTGGCAGCGCCTCTATTTATATCAGGCGCAACCGCAGGCTCTGCGACCTTCGGCACTTGTGGCTTGAGAATGGCTTGATTGGCGCCGGAGCCGACAGGAAGCGGTGCTATCTTGACCGCTGAAGTGGCAGGAGGTGGCCCAGTTTTGCCCGCTGCGCTTGTCGCAGCAGGCGCTGCGGACTTGACTGTGGAGTTATTCGCAGATGGCATGGTTTTGACTGCAGCGCTCGTCGCAGACGGCGCAGAATGAGTTGTAACGGCAGGTGTGAAGCCTCTTTGCGGAGGCAAGCCGGAAGGAACAATGTAACCGCCCGGCGCTACCTCGCCAGGAGACGTCGAGGAATTTACCGGTAGATTTACCGGCGGCTGGCTGGCAGAACCCGTTGTATAACCGGATCTTGCTCCTGGTTTGGGCGCTGTCTTTGTCTGAGCATTGCTTGACGCAGGCGCCAAGTTTTTTGCACTTGTGGTGACGGCGGAATTAGTGCCGGAGGGCGTTTTTGTTTGAGATTGCGGAGGTGTCCAACGGAGAAAACGTTTGTCTACTTCACCTGTCGTGGTTACGGGATTGAGCGGATCATAGTTGGGATGGCTCTGGTCCGCGGCTGCCGGTGCTGCTCCGCTTACTCGTCCGCCGCCTGAAGAAGAAGAAGAAGAAGAAGAACGATTGATCGATGGAACTGTAGGTGGCGGTGAAACAGGTGCCACCACATCCGGTGAGGCGCCGGTTTTGGTTCCGCTCGTTTTCGATGCGGCACTGTTGGTGGTTTGTGAAAAGGAACAGGGAAGCGCTGTGTTGAACGCTAGAGTCGTCGCGCAGAGCACTGCGGCAAATCGATTTAGCGAGTCATGTAAACAGACGCGAGCGCCCAACTTTTCAGTTGTTGCGGCTGCTCCTGCTCTTGTCCTTGGTCGCAATTGAGAGTCTCTACTACTCTAGCCTGCTATAAAGCGCGCTTGGCTTAGTTTGTTTCGGCAACCTATTTTTCCTGGCAAAGCGCAGTGGCGCTTACGCCTGTCATATTTTGAGCATAAACCATTTGCAGATTCAAAACATCCAGGAATTGTAAAGCGCCTAGACGAGACAAGCAATGGCGCCCTGCCGCCCAGTCAGGCCGCCCGATTGCCTGTGCGAATAAAAAAGGTCGGGATTGCAGGCTGTGCAAAGATCCGACACGTCCACGACACTGAGCCCGCGCTCCAGTAGCTGCATGGCGTTAATCGCTTGCAAATCCGGACAGGGCTGGCCGTCCCGCAAGGTAACAAACAGTTCACCATCGGTAACAGTCGAGGCAAGACTCTTAGCTGCCTCCGCCGAGGTCGGATAGCAGCAACTGCCTATAGCCGGTCCGACAGCTGCAATCAGATCCCAGGCTTCGCTGCCGGCGCGGTTAACGAGAGCGGTGACCGCTTCGCTGGCGATCATCGCCGCCGTTCCTCTCCAGCCGGCATGAACGACGGCAAGCGCGCTGCGCCTGGGGTCGAAGATGATGATTGGCACGCAATCTGCATAGTGGAGCAAAACAGGCACATTGCTGGAGACTGTAGCAACGGCATCTACTTCCTTCAATTGCTGGGAATCTTCTGCAAAAACGACTCTTTTGGAGTGCACCTGACCGGGCACGCGCAGGTCGCCAAAAGGCATCTCCAGCGCTGCACAGAGCTTTTTTCTATTCTCCAGCGCGTCATTCCAGTGGTCGATTGCGGCATCGTGACGACCGAGGTTGAACGAGTCAAACGGCGCCGGTGTACGTCCTCCTTTGCGCGTCGTGAAGGCATGCTTGACCGGCTTACCCTGGAAACAGGGCGCTTGCAATATCGGTATCCCGTCCACCTCAGACATAGGCCAGGATGACTTTTCATGAGCTTTTTCGACAAGCTTCGCCGTCTCTGATCTCAATTGAGGGAAAGTCCTCCGCATATATTTATGGATTGGCCGGTAATGCCGCGCGCATTTTCGCTACATAGAAATGCTACCAGGTGTGCCACCTCTTCGGGCTGAATCAGCCGCTTTTGCGGCACCGAAAGCCGGGCGATTTCTTCGGACTGGCTGACTTCCAGTTGATTCAGTTTGCACCAACTTTCATCGTTGAGTTGCGCCCGCGCCATCTCCGTCGCCACCCAGCCCGGACATACGGCGTTAACCGTTATGCCGTACTCGGCGACCTCCAGCGCCAGCGATTGAGTAAGCCCAATCATGCCGAATTTCGAAGCCGAATACGCTGCGCCGAACGCCTCTGCGACCTTTCCGGATATAGAAGAGATATTGACGATTCTGCCCCAGCCGCGACTCTTCATGCCGGCAACGACAAACTGGCAAGCATTCAGAGCACTGGTCAAATTCGTCTCCAGCACTTCCTTAAATAGATCCACCGTGTGACCTTCGACACTCTGCGTGTAGTAAACGCCCGCATTGTTTACCAGAACGCAAGGAGCGCCAAGCGTGGATCTAGCGCTCTCGAGAGCATCGACAAACGCGGGCGCATCGGAAACATCGACGGGAAAGGCGTGAGCGTTTACTTTCATCTCGCGCAGATCTTGTTCTAACTCATTCAGAAGACCCTTGCTTCTGGCAAACAACGCCAGGTCAAACCCGTCTTGCGCCAACCTTACAGCAAGAGCCCGGCCAATGCCCCGGCTGGCGCCAGTGATGAAGGCTGTTTTGCCCCCCTTGGACGAACCACCTTTTGTACTATCCATACGATCCATAATCTATATACATCTATTTATTCAAGCGCCCTGGATTGAAAGCGCGCTTTGCCAGGTCAGCTACGCGCCTTTCCTCAGCCTGTCCATGCCAGTCTAGCGCGGACAGCCGCAAAACATGTAATCCAACAACACTTAGAGCGAGTTAAACAGTTGCAGATAATCCCCTACAAACAGCCGGGAAATGGGCGGCAGGGGCGAGCCCAGCCAAGGGGTGGGAATCCGCTGGTCTCGGGCATCTACAAAGTTCTCAACAGGTCTTAGCCGACTCTCAGAAAGTACCCCGGGAACATTGCTAAACTTTTCGTTGTCTAAAAACCCATTGGAAAGCACAGGCTAGCTGCATGCACCTGATGGCTCTCGAATATAGGTCAGGTATGACAGTATTCCCTGTAGACGACCTGCAATTGGACTCGAACTAACTCTGGCAAGGTGAAAAAACACGATGACTTCGTTCAATTCTTCTAAAAGTAGACTTATCGCCGGTGCTCTGGTCCTGAGCCAAACATTCTTCCTGGCACCACTCGCGGTGCTGGCGAATGCAAACGTTCAGATCGCTGGTGTTCCCGTTATTACAAGCAAAGTATCCGTCGGCGGTATGAGCCCAGATGCCCGCGCTGAAGTTATTCAGAAAAATCTTGATAATGCCCTCGTAGCGACCAAAGATCGCTCTCCGGCTTCCGTTAACATCACCTATGTAAAAGGCAGCCCGGTCATCACACTGGGCGGCTACAAAATCGTCGAAGTGGACGCCGCCAATGCTAAGGCTTACGGCTTGTCCCCCGCCCTTCTGGCTAAGAAGTGGGCCGATGCTCTAAGAAACTCGCTAGTCGATCAAGCCAGCGTGGAAAGCTATGTCGCGCAGTTGACCGGCGAATACTCCAACAGCGCTCCGACAGTTGCTCAAGCACCAGCCGCGCCGCCAGTAAGACAGCAATCGTATGCGCAAACAGCGCCCTCGGATTATTACAATACAGGCGCACAACAAGCATTGCCGCCGCAAGGCTACGGCGCTCCTCAATACGGCGCGCCGCAAGGTTATGGCGCTCCGCAAGGATACCGTCAAGGTCGCGTCACCTATGCGCCCGCCGGTTTGACCATTCCGATCGCTCTGCAAACAGCAATCTCGACCCAAGTTGCAAAACCGGGTGACTTGATTCAAGCAACAATCAATCAAAGCGTAATGCTTGGTGATTCGCAAATTCCCGCAGGTTCGCTGGTAATCGGCACAGTGACTGATGCTTCCGCAGGCAAATACCTCGGACGCGCATCCAGTCTAACCATCAAGTTCAATCGCCTGCGTACACCGGACGGCATTGAAACACCACTCACTGCTCACCTTGTCGGTGGCATCGGCAAATATGTCGATGGCGGCAGCGATCAAGACGACACTCTGAGAGGCGAAACCTGGAAGACCAAAGTCGGTCAGGCAGGCATCCGCGGCGCCATCGGTGCCGGCACGGGAGCCGCACTCGGCACAGCAGTCGGTGCTATCGCCGGCGGCAGAGGCGGAGTAGGCAGAGGTGCCTGGTCTGGTACCGCAATTGGTGCTGGCGCCGGTGTTGCACAGAGCTTGCTCCTGAGAAAAGGAAAAGAAGTAACCATCCCATCCGGCACCCAAATGCAATTGCAACTCGACGCTCCAATGTCGATTGCAGGCGGCGGACAGCCGATGAGCGGCAACTTCTAAGAGCCGAAATCAAGCAATTAGATAGCTTTCGGACTGCATCCGAAAATCTAACAGGAAGCCAAAAGGAGCTGCATTATGCGGCTCCTTTTTCTATGCACTCCAGGCTCGGCTGCGCCTCACCTTCCGTGCGCATCCGTCACTCGCGCAGGACGCCTCCTCGGCGCCCTTCGCTTGTCCGTCGGTATGGGAGCGCATTGCAAACAAGAAAGCGCCGGGCGAACCCAGCGCTTTCCACAGTTTCTGATGTACGCGATTGCCGCCCCTAAATTTCCTGACGAGCTACTTTTTCTTGGAAGTAGACTTGGCAGACTTCTTCTCGTTCACGACCTGACCGCTCACCTTGGCAGATGCGCCAGCCATGATCGAAGCGTCAGTTTCCGGCTCGCCGTTGAACTCTTGCTTGAATGCTGCGTAGAATTCATCGCCCGGCTTGATGATCGCTTCTTGACCCTTTACGGTCGTGTCTTCGATGAGCCAGCTGCCGGGAATACCGCTCAGGAAGCCCCACGCGAACCCTTTGAGGCGGCGGTGGCGGACGTTCAATCCAACCGGCTTCGCGAATGCGAAGTTGGGATTCATCGCGCCGATGCAGCCAAGAGCTACAGGCATAGCGCCGAAGCTGAATACTCCAGCCGGAGCCATTGCGAAGTTGAGGCCGACACGGACTGCTTTGTAGCGAATTTGTTGTGCCCACGGTCCGACAACTTGACCGTTGTGGTTAACGCCCAATTCGCGGCCTTCACCCTTGTTTTTGATTACGCGACCGGCTCTTGCAGGAGCAGCGGCGCAAGGAATATGCTCGCCCTTCTCGTTAATGATTTCGTCGAAATCAAGCCCGATGCAACCGGAGTTGCGATACCAGCGCTCTGGACTGACCATCGAGCCCAGAATGGTGCGGGCTTTCAAACAGTAATTGATATGCCCTCTCACTACCGAGCCTTTTTTAGCGATGAGTCTGTCGCCAATCTTCAGGTCGTATTTCAAGCGGGCTTCGAAACGATCGCCTTTTTTGGCGGTCTTGCTGTTCAGAGCAGAACTGATCACAACCGGGAAGCGAGCGCCGACTTTGACCTTGGATTTGCCCTCGTCGAGCGGCATTTCTTCGTATTCGAGGTGATCGTTTTGCTCGACTGCCTCGTCATTATCGACAACCATGATGCCATCCGGAGAAAGCTTGGCTGCTGTTTCTAAATCCTTCAACGTGCCCGACAACCCGAAAGCGATTGGCACGCCGCTTTCACCGTTGATGCTTTCTTCAGCACCGCCGGCGGCTTCGGCAACCGGTTCAACTGTTGCAGCATCGGTTGTGGATGCATCTTTGGGAGCTTCGGCAGTCTTTGCTGCTTCGTCCGATTTTCCTTCTTCAGCTTTTACAGTCTCGTCGGCTTTGGCTGCATCAGCGGCTTTGCTCGCGTCATCAGAGTTTTGTTGAGCAAAGGGAATTGCGTCAGGTGCTGCTTCGCCTGGTTTCTTTTCGGCTTCAGCAGTGGCTTCTGTAGATTTTTCAGCGGTGATTTCAGAGACTTTTGCGCCAGACTTCGACGGTTCAGTCGCTACATCAGCACTGGCAATCTGTTTTTTCTCGTAAGTGATTTTGTAGCTGGCCAGCTTGCGCAGTTTTGCCATTCTGCCCTCAGACTTGGCTGCTTTGGCAGGTTTGGCTGGCTTGGCAGGCGCCGGGGTTGAGCCATCGGCCAGGTTGGCAAAGTTGAACTGCCCGCCCTTCGCCAAAATCAGGTGCCCATATGGCTGCTTGAGGCCAACTTCGTCGAATGTCCAAGC
>JAYRNY010000481.1:0-2584 GCA_041911975.1 bacterium
TCGATGCCCAAAGACGCCATCATCGATAAAGCCAGTCAGTGGGCTGTCAAGCTCGGCTACAACCCGGAGCCGACCAAATCTGCCCCGGATGCGTCCGGTGAAACGCCAGCGCAGAATACCGAGCCGAACTCAATCAACCCCGGCATAACTCCCGGTGCGGCCAGGTCCGTCATAGAATCAGGCGGGGCGAAGCCGGAGACCCCGCCTGAAGAGCCGAAGCCGGGGCGCTTTGATCCCAAATCTCCGGACCCCGCCACCCAGCGTGCTCTGAAATCCATCACTTTCTCTTACGATGATGATGCCAAGAACTTTCTTGAATACGAGCTGGGCGTGCGGCGCGCCAACGAACTCATGGTCAAGGAAATTCCTGTCTGGTACTGGCGCGTTCGTATGGTCAGAGAGCTCCAGCAGGAAGAATTGCGCGTCTGGATCAATCCGGAAGGAAAGCTGGCCGGAGTCGATCATGATTTTGAAAACGACAAGGCGATGCCGTCTTTCACTCACAAGCAAGCGGAAGAATTTGCTCGCAACTTTGTGGAGAAGGAAACCGGCAATTCGCTCGACGGCTATCAATTGATAAAGGACGAGGAGAGCCAGAAACCGAAGCGCAAAGATCACTCTTTCACTTTCGAAGATATGAAGAAAGAGTATAAGGGCGCCAAAATGCGAGTCTTCATCGGCATCGCCGGCAATCAGATCGAGTCTTTTAATCGTTATCTTCACGTGCCGGAAACCTTCGAGCGCAAGTTTGAGACCATTCGCTCTTACAACATGATGCTAGCGAAGATCGCCCAGATCTTTATGCAGCTGCTCATGCTCGTCGGCGTCTTCGCCTTCGGCTGGGCTGTCATGACCGGCAATATGCGCTGGATGCCGGTCATAGTGATTGCCCTCATTTACTCGCTCGTTCCCTCCCTGGACAACCTAAACAATTTCAACGAGCTCGTGGACAGCTACGATCCGGCGGTCACCTACGGCTCCTGGGTGACAAACATACTGATCAAGACATTCATAGGAATTGTCCCTGAAGCAGTCAGCGCAATTGTTCTTTTTGGTGCTGCAGAAGCTCTCTACCGGAAGATGTTTCCCGATCACATCGCCATAGAAAAAGTCTTCACGCGGGAAGGACTGAGGTCAAAGGCCGTTACACTGGGGCTTTTCGTCGGGCAGTTGCTTTTCTTGATCGACCTGGGTTGGGTTGTTTTTTACTACTTGATGGGACAAAAGGTCGGCTTCTGGTGCCCGCTCGGTGTAGAGAATTACCAGATTTTGAGCAGTTATGTTCCGGCACTTTCGGCGATGCGCGTCGGCGTAGCTGCCTCCTTCATGGAAGAAGCGCTTTATCGCGTTGTCGGCATGAGCCTGATGATGAAGATATCGGGCAATTTCTGGGTGGCGAATTTATTTCAAGCAGCTGCCTGGGGGTTTGCACACAGTACCTATCCGCAGCAGCCGTTTTACGCGCGCGGGGTCGAGTTGACTCTGGGCGGGCTTCTGGATGGCTGGATTTTGCGGCGTTATGGGCTCGTCGCCTGTGTTGCATCTCACTATATTTTTGATACCTTCCTTGGTGTCAAGCCGCTCTTCAATTCCGCAGACCCTACTCTGAAAATTACGGCACTGATAGCTTGTCTTCCCTTCATTGGCCTTTTGGCCTTTGGTCATTTTGGTGCGAAAAAGACGAAGAGCGCGGGTGAAAGCGACGGCGCCAAGGTCGATGGTGAAGAGCACCTGCTCAATCGCTCTCTCAACAAGACAATTCAGACCAGGGAACTGGATGAAACAGAGCCTGAAGAAAAGGCGATCAGCTACGTTTCCATAAAACCGCAAAAGCGTCTCTTTCTCTTTGTCGTGACAGTGCTGTTCGGTTTTCTTTGCTTTGTGGCCCGCGAGCCCAAGTTGAACAGCGAGGCCAAAGTCCATATCGAGCGCGGGCAGGCGGAAGCACGCGCTGCAGAGGTCTTAACCCGCCATGGAATTGAGGCTCCCGGGTACACGATAGTCTCTTATCTTTCTGCTCAGACAGCTTCGGAAGCCGAGCAATACCTATATGAAAAGCTTGGTTTCAGCAAAACCAATGACATCGTCGAGAGCTCGCATTCCGGCGGCTATTGCTGGAGAGTGCGCTTCTTCAAGCCCAACACTCCGGAAGAGTATGAAGTGCAATTGGATGGTGACGGCCGGGAGATCGGCATGGACATTCATCTTGCCGAAGAGACTAGGGGCGCGTTTCTGACAAAAGAAGCAGCACTCGCCAAAGCCCGACGGGAAATTGAATCGATATATCCTTACCTGACGCCATATGAGCTGGAGAGCGCCTCCGAGCAAAAACGTCCGGCCCGCACGGACTGGACATTTGTCTTCCGCACCAAGAAATTCGACGGGCCGGATGCTCAGTTCAAGATAAACATGGTGGTATTGGGAGATCTCGTTTCTGGTGCCAATTGGTCCTGGGAAGTGCCGGACAAGTGGAAGTTCGAACGCAGCAAGCGCAGTCTCAGAGAAGAGCTGGCCGTGCATATCTACAGCGCGGGATATCTTCTGCTCTTTGTGCTCGGCTGTATTTGGATTGTCGGTGTGCTCA
>JAYRNY010000482.1:0-4532 GCA_041911975.1 bacterium
AAGAGAAGAGTACGAGCACGTTCAGGAAGAGGAAGAGGGCGAGACGGCTTAATCTCTTCCTTTTAAACGACAAGGATTGAATGAGCGTCATGAGAAGCAAAGTCGAGTTCGCTCGCGGCTGTCATCCCTTGGAAAATCCGCTCATTGAGGCGGTTCTTGCCCACGCGCGCCAATGCGCGCTCTCTACATATATAGTCGGCGGCTGCGTGCGAGACAGTATACTTTCTCATGACAACGGCGGTTCAGCGATTTACGATGCTGGCCGCTCCAGAAAAAAGCGCGATGTCGATTTTGCCGTCTCAGGCGGTGCGGCTATTAATTTTGCTCAGGTCATCGCAGTGGAGATGGATGGGCATTTTGTTTTGCTCGATGAATCTAATGACACAGCGCGTGTGGTTCTAGAAGACGGCAGCATCATTGATTTTGCCGGCTGTGTTGGAGGCAGCATCGAGACGGATTTGAGACGCCGGGACTTCACGGTCAATGCAATGGCCTGGGACAGCCAGTTCCCCGATTCGGTGCTCGATCTGGCAGACGGAATCAAGGATCTCAAAGACAAGATCATTCGTGCTGTCTCAAGAGATACATTTATCGAAGATCCCCTCCGGGTGTTGAGAGCCTTTCGTTTTGCCAATCAGCTCTCCTTTCAGATAGAGGAGCAAACTCTTGCCTGGGTGAAAGAGCTGGTCGTCGGTCTGAAAGACGTAGCACCCGAAAGGATCAATTACGAGCTTTTCGAGTGTCTTTCCGGTGAGAGAGCCGGACATCTGACCAATCAAATGGCCGAATGCGGTGTCCTGGAAGAAATTTTTCCAGAGCTCATCGACTGCCGGCGCGTCACTGCCAATTCCTTTCATCATCTGGGACTTTTTGAGCACAGCATTATTACCGTCAGCGAGCTTGATGAACGCTGGCCCAGTTTGCCCGATTGGCTGCATGAAAGCGGTGACAAGGAATTGGCCGCCGGCGTGAGCCGGCTGGCGGCAGCACGCCTGGCCTGTATCTTGCACGATATCGGCAAGCCCGGCACCTGGGAAGTGACGCCGGAAGGCAAGCATACGTTTGTCGCTCACGACAAGCTTGGCGCTCAGATGACTGCGCTCATCGCGGCAAGAATGCGCTGGTCTCGTCCGGTCGAGCGCTTGATAACCAGGCTTGTGGAACTGCATTTGCGCCCCGGCCAGCTCTTTCATCAGGGTCCACCCACAGCCAAGGCAATCAACCGTTTCTACAGGCAGGTCGGCGAAGATGTACCCGAGCTGATGATGGTCGCTTTTGCCGACCTGGGTGCTACCCGCGGAGCAGGACTTTGTGGTGAGAACAGGCAAAACCTTGAGCAGGGGCTGGATGATCTCATGCACGGCTATAAGGTATTCCTCGAAGAAGTAGTAACTCTCAAACCCCTGATTGGTGGGCACGACATTATGCAGATGCTCAATCTCAATTCGGGTCCGATTGTGGGCGAGCTTCTCAAGGCACTGGAAGAGGCCAGAGACTTGAAGGAAGTCGTCGATCGCTCCCAGGCGGAGGCTTTTGTCAAAGAACTCTACGTGCAAAAGTATTCCAAATAACGTTTTTAGGCTTGGCAACTATTAAGTGGTGTTAAACAAAAAATTTCCGGGCATAAGATTCTCGGTGAGACAGAACGCATTTTTGTTCTTGAAGCCAGTAACTATAGCGGTTTCCAAGGGATGAGCAGTAAAGAGCTCTGCCAGGGAATTAACGCATCGGCGTACCGCGGGTCGGAAGCACACAGCAGGTGACAGGCAGGACATTATTATGAATACCAGGGCAGATAAACTCCGGAACTACACCATAATCGCCAGATTGGACGATGCCATTCCGCTGAACACCGAAGAGTGGGTTACTGTTGAGCGCTTGCTCAATCAAATCAGTGAATTCGTCCCGATCTCCATGCTTAATAATGTGACCGAAGCGATTATTTCCTACGCGGATGATCAAGCACGCAGAGGCTACTTGCTCGGTCAAGAAGACCTCGTCAAAGAGCTCAAGAACAAGGCACAGCGCATAGCATAAGTGTAATGAGATTGGCGGGCTCGGCTGTCAAATGCCGCTCTATCCCAATCGAAAATGCATCGGTTAACGCCACGAATTCGCAAGTTTCGTGGCGTTTTGCATTTACTATAGTTTGTGTTTTCCTCTCCGGCAGCCAGTCTTTCGCTCTGCCTTTCCAGTCCGGGCTCGTGCGCGCACACCTGATCAAACAAGAAAGTGTGTTTATTGGCCCTCATGAATTGTGGGTTTCCCAAGATGCCTTGCGCTCTATAGACCTGAACACCGGCATAACGACGGTGGTACGCGCCGACCACACAGTTGTGATTTTCAACGAAAAGAAGAAGTGCTTTTTTCAAGCCAGAATTGAGACCATGGGCATGGATCCGTCGGTTTCATCCTATACGCCGTTTCGATTTGCCCTGGCTTCTCGCCAGTGGAAAAAAGTGAGAGAGCTGAATTTTTGCGGACAGCCTGTGATTGTCTATGAAAGCGTTCAAGCATCCGGAAAAGCAAAAGGTCGCTGGACAGGTCTGGATGGCATGGACATTTACCAGGCCAGATATGCCGAGGCGGCGGAGCTGAAGCTCTCCTCTGGACTTTTGAAGGCGCTCGAGTATCTGTACATAATTCCTCCACCGAAGGCCGTTCCGCTGCGCGTGCTTTTCAACACGATGCACAACAAGGGTACGTACAAGAAGGTGCTGGAGACACTATCCATCGAAGAGAAGTCGGTACCGTCCGCCTATTTCTCAGTGCCGAAAGGATGCAAGCAAGTGTTCAAGCGCGCGGACGTTGGAGACTACGCCAAACGTGATGCCGTTCTCGAGTCAGTATCCGACTTGATTTTGGAACACAAATGAAGTCTTGGTGGCGAATCAGCGCAAGAAATTGAGCGGATTATTCGGCTTTCCGTCAACACGCACTTCGAAGTGCAGGTGCGGTCCCGTCGAGAAGCCTGTCGTTCCTTCGTAGCCGATCACGTCGCCTTTGTTGACGTTGTCGCCGACGGAAACTGCTGCTCTGGAAAGGTGAGCATACAGTGTGGCCATATCACTGCCGTGGCTGTTGCCGTGCCCGATGATTACGACCTTTCCATAGCCGCCGTACCAGCCGGTGAAAAGAACGCTGCCACTATCGGCGGCGCGAATCTGAGAACGATTGGGACCGGCAAGATCGATGCCGGTGTGGAATTTGCGCACGCCGAAAATTGGATGACGGCGCCATCCGAAAGGCGACGTAATATGCGCCTTGAGCGGCATGGACATATTTCCGGAACCTTGCTGAGCAGATTTGTTGGAGTTTCTTGCCGAACGCTGCATGGCAAGAATTTGCGATTCCAGTCGATGTGATTCGCTGGCCAGTTGTTGTTCAGCTTGCTCGTAAAAGTCTCTTTGTTTTTTGAGCTTATTTGCTACTTGTTCTTGTTCAAAGCGAGCCTTGGCGATCTCCAGCGCTTTCTTGGCAAATTCACTGACCATCGAACCGATCTTGTCTTTCTCGTCAGCCAGCAACCCCTTGCGTGAGTTGAGAACGGCCGTTTTGGCGCGCAGCTCGTTCAGCAACTTTCTATCTTCTTCGGCAATTCGCTCCTGAAAGTAGACGTTGTCCAAGAATGCTTGCAGAGAATCAATCTGGAACAGCATTTCCAGGAAGCTCAATCTCTGACCTTCATAGATCTCGCGCAGTCGCTTGGCGGCACCTGCAGAAAGCTGTTCTTCCTTCGTCTGCGTCACGTTCAAAACTTGAACGGTTTCATTCAGCTTGCTTTCCGTACGCTTGAGCTGATGCTTGGAGTCGACCAGCTGGCCGGTTGCGGTGTTGAGTTTCTTAGTGATGCCCGACAATTTGATCATCGCCAATTGTTCTTTCTTTCGCGCCAGGGCAACTTGCTCATGCAATTCCTGACGTTTCTTTTCAATCTGCAGCAACTTGTTTTTTGTGGCAGCTGATACATTGGGATTGTCGAGAAGCTTGCTGTTGGCTGCTTCAGCGGCCGGCAAGCAAATTAAAATGGAAGCGGTAAGACCGGCAGCAATTGCTGCCGCAGGGCGCAGAATTCTGGTGAGTGAAACCTGTCTTCGCTCCAGTCGCTTTATCTGTTTTTTTAAGCCGTTAATTGAGATCGGCATCCTAAAAGGGTTTTCCTTTCTATTACTGAATCAAATTTGTCTTTCGGCAGATTTGCAGAGGGCAAGTAGTCAAGAGATAACTGCTTGTCAGTAAGGGTAGGCATGAGTTTACCATTGCCAAGCTGGAAACTCCCTTCTCTTATAGGTCCTTAAGTGTTGCTGACTATAGGTTTTCGGCAAGATTAGACCCGTCCATATCGGCAGTTTACCGCGGGAGAGCCGCAAGCGGCTTCTGGATGGGGCTGAATAAGGCCTGCCAGCCACTGTTCTCAAAGGCAAAATCGAAATAAAGATGGCTATCTATGCGTATCTTAACGATAAGGCCAGGATATAATTCTTAGCGGTTTAAGTCCCGAAAACGTTGCTTTCTTAAGGCAATCGAAGTCT
>JAYRNY010000483.1:0-2256 GCA_041911975.1 bacterium
CCGGGAGCGCGCCTATCTGATGCACTATGCCTATCGGATTGCACGAGAAGGCTTGAGTCCTGTGGGTGTTCCAACGCTTAGCGGTGTGGACATTCAGTGGGACCATCGTAAAGACAACGGGCAATTGAATCTGACCGCCTCGAGAAACGCAGCTGAAGACATGGTGCTCGGCTACGGTATCGCGTTCAGACCCGCCCTCAATTCGCAGCACACCCGCAAGCTGGCGATCGACATGACGATTTCCTGGTCCGGCACAATCAAAATCAAGAATGCCGCAGGCAAAGTCGTCACCATCTCCTCCACTCCGAGAACCGGTCAAAACGGCGATCTCGTCAAAGTGGGCGCTTCTTACGGGGTGATCAAACTGCAGTCCGACCCTCCTCACTGGAGCTCCGATGGACACCTCAGATCACGCCGCAGACGCAAGGGTTCGTCCAATAGCAGCAATCGCACTTCTTCCCCACGCAAACGTAGGGACCGCTGCTAGACGCCTTTCCAGCATGACAGCATTGAACGCTGCCTTCATAACTCTGCTCCATTAGCCGGCGGGATGTTGAAAAACCTCCCCCGGCTTCCTTTTTTGACCTTGCATACGTGATCGTATAGTAAATGATGCAAAATTCAATTTCAAGATTTTTGGAAAATTGGAGGGCTAATGTTTAAGTCCCCTCACACCAAAAATAGGAACCGCGCATGCACAATACCCAAAGAGAAATGGAGTTTGTTCGCGACATATCAAAAGCAGCTATGATGACCCCTTTCTGTCTGTATGCCGAAGCCTGGGGGCTGAATGACAAGGATAATCAGGGCGATTCGACCAACCCTTTTCTGGCACCACTTACCAAACCAATGGGCGTTCTCATGAAAAACATGCAGCAAGAGTTCGATGATGCGCTGAAGATAGACATTTACATCTAAGCGAATTCATTAACAACGAAAAAGAGACTGCTTGTCGTGCACCATATTTGGTGCAGTGGGAAAACGCGCTCATGGGAAAGCTTGGCTGCAGCTAATGTTCTACTGGTTTAGCAGCGGCCATGTTTTACCGGCGAAAACTGGTATGCGATAGACTCGCGCAAGTGCTGCCAGGTTTTGAAGGGCAATGAACTTTCGCTTATATGCGTAATTACCAAGCGGCAAACCCCGAATGGCTCGTATATTTGGACTTTTCTTAAAAAGAGATCTCTTGATAAGGGGGGTTTGCTCATTCTATTTTGAATTATCCACTGTTTTGTCACTTCTCCTCAGTTTATCTATAGAACACTAGTGCGCTCACCGCTTTACGCAAGTCCCGGTCTGCAACCGCAGCCTCGACTGAGCCCGCTGTTCAAAAAGTGTTCGATACTAGCCTGATGTGAACGAGCAGTGGCTTTCCACGCCTCGATACGAAACCGGACTTTTGACTTTCCGCCTTTCGTGAGGCTAGTTCTGGTGCGAATGCGGTCTGCATGCATTCCCGCCTTAAACCAAGCAGACAAAGGAAATCACAACATGCAAAAGCAAAGTCCTCTGGACGTTCAATCAGAGCTTTTCGCATCTCTGCATCCTGCGCTGGCGGCACTCGAGACCGCCATCGGAGAGCAGATCGAAGCAATCGCCACCGGCAAACGGATGGCTGACTGGGCAAAACGCGCCCTTCTGGAAGTCGACCCGACCAACTGGTCGTCGAAGATCGAAGCGGCTCGCGACAATGCCGACGAACTCGGCAAGCTGCGGGTTCTCTACGACGAGGCGGCTCTTTGCGCCATCGGCGCGTTTCTCAACTGGGAAGCGCCCCGTAGTCGTATGATGGGCGGTCGCTCGAACATCAGCGACGTGATCGCCAACGCGATCATCGCGCACGACGACATGGAGAAGGGCGGTCCGCTCGAATGGACCAAGCCGATCTTCAAGGCACGCATCATCATGGCGTCCGAGTTGCACGGCAAAGACGTGGGCGAGTGGCCGGATGTTCGCCTCAATGACGGCATCATGGCACGCCTGCAGAAGATTCAGGCGGCTGCCTTCAAGGCGTTCCTCATCCAGCTGAAGGACCTGCGCGGCCGTCCGTATCCGACCGAGCTGGTCGTGTACGGTCGAAAGATTCAGGCCCATCTCAACAACGATGTCGACTTGCGCCGCGTTCCCAACGCTCCCTTCACTGACTGCGTCAACTCCAAGCATCCGGCCAGCCAGCTTCTGGCTGACCTTTTGGAGAAGTGCGACAAAGCCATGCGCGCCGCCTGGGAAGCCGACAAGGTGCTCAAGGGCGATCAA
>JAYRNY010000484.1:0-6722 GCA_041911975.1 bacterium
CGCCGCCGGCGGCATCATTTGCTGAGTCGTGTTTGCATAGAAAGAGCCTGCTGTAGCGATCTGCGCCGGATAAGCCTGGGCATACGGCGATGGAGCCGCAGCATAACCGTAGGGATTGCCGGCCGGGTACGCTCTCTGTCCACCAGCTTGGGCAGCCGGATAGCTCTGCATGTTCGCCTGACCGGCAGCTTGATTGACATACTGATTTGCATATTGTTGCGCGGCAGCGCTCATATCGTAAGGCTGCCTGGCAGCTGTTGAGAGCAGCTTCTGTTGAAGAGTTTGCCCTGGAGCAAGAGCTGATGACTGCTGCGGCATTGGTCTTGCATTATTGGCTTTCATCATCAGCTCGCGGTCAATAGAATGAACCGGCGGCACATGCGGCGCGTTGGGTGTGTAGATATCGCCGAATGTCGATGAAGTTCTAAAAGGCATCGCGTCCTTAACGCTGTTGAGCAGCCGCCTGTCATCAGTGGCAGTGCGCGTGGTGGTCGAATACGTACCGAGCACCTGATTGGCCAGAGGCTCGTTGTGGCGGATCCAGTAAACAACGAAGAGCCACAGCGTGAAGCCTGAGAACAAGCACAAATAAAGGAAGTTCGGAGTGACTCGAATGCCTTTGAAGGCTTCCGATAGACTGATGCCCGCAAGAGCACTGCTGTACATGACAGACTGAGAGGGCGGCTGACCCGCCGCTTCTCCATGATGGTGACCGGCTTCCCCGCCTTCGCCTCCGCCCAGGGAACCTGCATCTTTGTCCAGGCCTAAAAGCTTGGCAATCAGCCCCTTTAGCCCGTGTCCGTGCTTATGATGTCCATGGTCATCACCATGGTCGTGGTCATGATCGTGGTCGCCGCCATGGTCGTCGCCGAAATGATCGAAATGACCATGGTCCCCATGCCCGTGGTCGCCATGTCCATCGTGATGATCGTGGTCGAAGCCGAAGTCGCTGACATAACCGAAGTCTTGTCCGCCGGTACTGTTAAATCCGCCAGGTTCGCTGCCGCCAGGCTCCATCGCCATCTCCTCATTAGGCGCCGGTGCTCATCCAGCACTCACCCGGCTCCGTACGAGCAATACTACGACCTTCACTTGTAAAGTAAACAGAAGAAACACGTATGTAGTGGGAAGAACACCACAGAAATTAATCTAAGTAACTCAAAACGCCCGGCTGGTTGAGAGCCGGGCGCAAGAACTGCGGAAGCTTCTTACTCGACTTCGACGCCTTCCATCTGAACCAGGCGCTGACGAATGCTCTCGACTGTGCGAGGCAACTCGAAAAGTACAGGCAACTTTTCTTCAATCGAGCTTATGTGTCGAGTCAAGTCGATCGAGCGTTCCATCAAACGTATGAGAATTTGCTGTGTAGCAATCAGCTGGCGTTGATTGTCGATCAATTGGGTGGCCATCCTGGCCGTTTCCACTCTCTGGTCGACACTAAAAGACAGCAACTCCGTCATTCTCTCCAGCAGTCTTTCCACTTGTTGCTGCATCACCTCACCACTTATAGTGGCATCGGTGACGACTTCGGCTGTGGCTTCTTTATCCCCTTCAAAAAACTCGTCAAATCCTTCCAGCGCTGCCAGGTCTTCTGATCCTGAAGATTCTTCCTTCTTGCGCATGCTTTCTGCCATCAGTCCGTAACCCCCGCTGGATTTAAAAAAACTTGCCAGGAAACCGTCAGTTCTCGTCGCGCGTTGCAGGGGAACTAACCGGTTCTTTCTGAAATGGCCCCGTCCGTGGTGGCGCCTCTAGAATTATAACTAAAGCCGATAATAAGACAAGGGAAAATAGAAAAGATTTTTTCCGGAAAAACTATTACCGGTGGTGGCATCAAGATAACCCGAGCACGGCCGATGTATCTATCTGCTATAGACAGTCCGCCCCTTCTTTATCACCTGTTTAACCGGGTTCCAGCCTATGTTGTAGGGGACTTCTTCCAGTTGTTTCACCTCATATATGGTGACATCGGCCTGATAACCCGGACTCAACTGTCCGATATTCAAACCGAGACCGATCGCCCAGGCCGCGTTTACGGTCATAGCCGTCAGGGCCTCTTCAGGCAGCATCTTCAAATGTAGGCATGCCAGCCCCCAGATGAAGGGCAAAGACGATATGTGACACGAACCCGGATTGTAGTCCGTAGCCAGCGCTAACGCTACACCTTCCTCAATCATTCTTCTGGCCGGAGCATGATCGCTCAGATTCAAATAAAAGGATGTGCCGGGCAGAAGCACCGCCACCGTCGACGATTTGGCCAGAAGTCCAATCTCTTCATCGCTCACATTGAGCAGGTGATCGGCGCTGGCTGCGCCCAGCTCGACGGCCAGAGTAGTGGCACCGAGATTGACGAATTCGTCGGAATGAACTCGCGGTTTCAATCCCAATTTGATTGAGGCATCGAAGATTTTTCTAGTGTCTTCGAGAGTGAAGTAACCCCTGTCGCAAAAGACGTCCACATAAGGAAGCATGTGCGCCACGCTCACGCCTTCTTTCTCCGCTTCGACGCCGGCCATTGCCACCACGCGCGGCAGCATATCATTGACGATGTCGTCTACATATCTTTCACGCTCTCTGCCGGGTGGTATCGCATGCGCCGCCATGAAAGTTGGCACGATGTCGAGCACGGATTCTGATTTCAGGCGGTAGATCGCTTCCAGCATACGCAATTCGCTATCTGCCTCCAGTCCATAACCCGTCTTCACCTCGAGGGCAGTGGTTCCCGACTCGAGCATGCGTTCGATTCGCTTGCGACCAAGAGAGACAAGCCGCTCTACATCAGCATTTTGCGTAGCGCGCATGCTTTTGACGATGCCACCACCGGCGGCTGCTATCTCGGTGTAAGTCTTGCCCTGACTTCGCATTACAAATTCATCGGCACGATTGCCGTCGAAGATCAAGTGCGTGTGCGCATCGACCAGACCTGGTGTGACCAGATTCTCCGATGCATCAATGATTTGAGTAGTTTCGTCCGTGTAAATTGCATGTTTCATTTCGTCGGCACTTCCGACTGCAATGATCTGTCCGTCGCTGATCGCAATTGCGGCATTTTTGATGCGTCTAACGTCGCGCATTTCTTCGCCGCGAATCGGCCCGTCCTTGGACTCGGCAGTAACCAGCTCGCCAATCGGACTAATCAAGAGGTCGACCGGCAGCCGGCCCTCTGTGGAAATCGCCTTGGCCGAGCCGTCATAGGCCTGCCCCGTATTGAGATTGCCGGGATTTCTAGTCATGACCTCATTCCTGCCTCTAAGACGCCCATAAAAGAGGATCATAAGCGACAGGCAAGGAGAGGGACAGGCGCCCCGGCCCCCGGCGCAAACACACTTAACAACGAGAGATGCCAACCAAAGCAGAAGTCAGGATGCAGTCGCGCTCGGGAAACACGACCTGGTCCTGACACCGCTTGTGGTGCTGCAGATTTAACCTGCGCTATGAAGCTTACTTATCGACGGAGATTTACGCAGTTTTCGAATAAGTCTCTTGGACTGTCATTTCGCTGCCTTTCTGTTCGTTCTCATCAATGCCAGGCCCGCAATGCAAGCAGTCATCACTGCAGGCTCTTTGCCCTTCGGATTCTTCCTTCATACACTCCAGAGTTTTGAGAAGCTCGGACCAGTGCAAGGCAAAGATGCTCTCGTCCAGAGTCAGGCTTACTGGCTGGTGTTCTTTGGTTCCAACTCGAACAAAAGTGAGAGTTACCCGCTCAAATGGAAAGCGCATTTTGAGGCGTTCGGCAAGATATTGCTTGACGAGAATTGTCGCTGAGGGCCAGCGTGGATCTAAGTGGGCCAGTGGTGTCAACTGATAATCGACAAGCTCAAGTCGCTTTTCACGCGGGTGCCACAGCATAAGATCCATAGTGTCTTCAACATAGACACGTAAATGAGGAACACGCGCACGCACTTTCTGAGCCACGCCGACTATCTCGGCACCTTCCGGTTTGTAAGGCTTGGCGAAGTAACGGGTGAGAGTCTTATAGGCAAACAAGAAAGCACGAGTGTTCTTGTCTCTGTCCAGCGCAGCCGAACTCAAAAAATCCACAGGCCATTGTTGTCCCATGTGTTTCTGAACTTGATTGATGCTTGTGAGCTTACCGCGATTGATCTCGGCCAGACCACGCAGAATGAACCTTCTAGTCAGACTCTTCAAGCGGGTTTTGACTGAATTTGCATTTGAATTCCCGGTCAGGTTTGCGTACATTCCGGCAGCATATTGAGCTTGAGTGGCCTGATATGCCTTTTTGCAAATGCGAAAAGCCTCAACCATAGAAGGCGTGAACAAAGTCCTGTGCATGAAGCCCATCCCCCAAATTCACCAATAAACTACCCTACGTTTGTATGTCATACCAATATATAGTATCCAGATTTCGACGGTCAAATGAAATCACATCTTGACCACCTGGTTTTTATGTCCGACAAGCAATTTCTTCCCGGCAGCATCCAAGTGAAACCGGCTTCCAGCCTGCCTTCCAGAGCCCTCAAGACACATCAAAGCGGCCCAGGCGATATACAACAGACATCCAATCGACCGCGTTCAACAAATAGAAACGCGGCGAAGTCGGCTTTTTGCTCTCTCGCCAAAATTTATCTGGCTGCCGCAGTGCCTTGCCGCCCAGGCAAATATGTTTAGCCGAGCGACCTTAACGCCGGACATCAAATAGAATATGTTTTTCGTTGAACCATTCGGGCAGTTTTTTCGTCTACAAGAACGGCGCCCGAAATTTCACCGCGTTTTCCGTAATCCTTTATGAGTTAGAGGGAAAAGGCCGTTGTTCGTCACCCGTGAAGTCAGCCGAATGCAGCCTGTGCTGACCGTGTCCCAATTGACCGGTCTTATCAAGGACGTGCTCGAGGAGACTTTCACCTACATTTATGTAGTCGGCGAAGTTTCAAACGCCAAAGTGTATCCTTCCGGGCACTGGTACTTTTCTCTCAAGGACCAGGAAGCGACTTTGCCCTGCGTTTGCTTCAAGAATGCCAATTCCTCCATCAAGTTCAAGCTGGAAGACGGATTGATGATGGTGGCACGCGGCAAACTCAGCGTTTATCCTCCACGCGGCTCTTATCAAATGATTGTCACCGGACTGGAGCCGGTGGGAGTAGGCGAATGGCAGTTGGCTTTCGATCAATTGGCGGCAAAGTTGGAAAAGGAAGGTTTCTTCGCTCCGGAGCGCAAGCGCCCGATTCCCATTTTTCCGCGCCGCATCGGCGTGGTGACAAGCCCGGCCGGAGCCGCTCTGCGCGACATTCTGCATACTTTAAAAAGGCGCAATCGCTCTTTAGATGTCGTCATCTCCCCATGCAAGGTTCAAGGAGAAGGCAGCGCCGAAGAGATCGCCGGCGCGATAGCCATCCTTTCTGAAGTCGAAGACGTAGATGTAATCATCGTCGCCAGAGGCGGAGGTTCAATTGAGGACCTCTGGTCCTTCAATACAGAAGTAGTCGCCCGCGCCGTTTTGTCGGCGGCCGTTCCCGTGATATCAGGCGTCGGTCACGAAACCGACGTCACCATCTGCGATCTGGTTGCCGACATGCGCGCTCCCACGCCGACTGCCGCGGCAGAACTGGTAGCCAAAGGCACTGTCGAGCTTATGGACAAGTGGTCCATACTGGACCGCAGACTGCACTCGCAAATGACCGAAAAGCTCAATGCAGCACGACGTCAGGTCGAAAGATTGAGCCCGCTCAATTCGCTAATGAGATATAGCGAGCGCTTGCAGCGATTGAGCGATCGCGTGATTGCCTTGAGACAAAGTTTGAACTCCAGGCTGAATGTGCAATTTGCAGCGGCCGGGCACAGGTTGAAAACCAACCGCGAAAAACTCCTTGCCCTTGGACCTTTGAATGTGCTTTTGCGCGGCTTCTCCGTGCTCAGAAAGAACGACAAGACGGTAGTTAGATCCTTTTCTGACGTAAAACCGGGCGAAACGCTGGAAGCCTTGCTGCACGAAGGCAAACTGAAGATAAAAATCGAATCGGTAGAAGAGAAATGGTGATGGCGCAAGCTGGAGGTGAGTGAGATGGCGAAGACCATAGATTTTGAGACTTCCCTCAAGGAACTCGAACAAGTAGTCTCGGAGCTGGACGGAGAGATCAAACTGGAGCGAGCTTTGAGCCTATTCGAGCGAGGCATGGAACTGAGCACCCAGCTGGAGTCATTCCTCAAGGTTGCCGAGCAAAAGGTGGAAATTCTGCGCCGCCAGGCAGACGGCTCTCACACAAGCGAGCCCTTCGACGAAAAAAATCTGGAAACTAATAGTTCCGGCGACTAATATACCTTTCGAAGATGCAACTGTAACCTGCACACCTTGCTGGTTTTGCGGGTAAGCGTCCATTCATAAAATCAGCAAGAACCAGAGTTCATGCGAAAATTAATTGAAAAAATCGAATTTTGGGGTTAGGGCAAAATCCCGAAAGCCTTACCAACCGGGGCTCTCCCCCTCACGGGGGATTCTTGACAGCACGCGTGAGCGAAAGTTAAGCTTGTAGCATGCGGCGGAAGTCAGGCCTTTTTACGCCAGGTTGCTGCCAGATTTTGAAAGAGTTCGTAGCTTACTCGGACCTACATTTCACCAACCAACGAACTACGGGTGATGACAAATGCGAAAAAATAAGAGGGGCCATTTGCCAGCAATGCCGCAAGGCAGACGGCAACGCGGCAACATGATTGCGCTAGTCGGCGCGATCTGCGGCGGCTTGCTGTTGGCACTGCTCCTGTTC
>JAYRNY010000485.1:0-4016 GCA_041911975.1 bacterium
CTCGTCGGCGGGGCCAGCCTCAAGGCTGACGAATTCCTGCCCCTCATCAAAGCCGGACAGAAGCGGGTCAAGGACTCTTTGTCCAAAGTGTAAACAGGCATGAACCTTTTGTAGGGGCGCATTGTACGCGGCCTTTTTTTAATGGGCTCATACGATGAGCCCCTACATATCGATGAGCCTCTTCAAATTCAATTCGGATATAATGCCTTCCGGATCACCTGGAGAGGTGTCGGAGTGGTCTATCGTGCAGTCCTGGAAAGACTGTCTGTGTCAAAAGCGCAGCGAGGGTTCGAATCCCTCCCTCTCCGAGTTTTATTTGGCTAGGCAATAGTTTTTTGCCGTCTGAGTTAAGTCATGCTCATACGTGATGGTTTTGCAGCGGACATCTGGCACCGCATGAAAACCTGTCGTAATATCTAGGAAGAAGTTTCAACAGGGTAGGAAAATGTTGTAGCAAGTCCGTTCAGGTCTCTTTTGAGACGTCGCCAATCACCGTCTCAGCTTTTGCGTGAAGAACGGTTGGATGCTGCGATGCCTGGACGGCAAGAACTTTCGAGAGCCGAATTTGAGTTGAAATTCAGTCTTTGAAATCGACCTGCGCTCTCAATCACGCTAAAAGTGTGATTTCTTCTGCCGCGTTTGTCTTAAGCGAAATCCAGTGCCGAAGCCCTCTTGATTGGTCGGTCGCCGGGGGCGACATCAGGCTTACATGATTCAAGAAAGCAGGAATTGTTATGGAATCGCATTTTGTTGAAAAACTTGAAGAGATAGAAAAGGTTTACAACGAGCTGCAAGAAAAGCTCGCGGCAAACCCGGGCACGACCCAGGATTACAGAACTTTGCGCAATCTGGAAAAGACCGTGTCGCTCTTTCATGACTACCAGCGCGTTGAAAAGGACATGAAAGGCGCCGAGGAAATGGTGCGCACAGAGAGTGACAAAGAACTCAAAGAGATGGCGGAATCAGAACTTTCTTCCTTGAAAGAGAAAGAGGACGATCTTTCACAGCGTCTCAAGATTCAGCTTCTGCCCAAGGATGCCAACGACGACAAAGACATCATGGTGGAAATCAGAGCCGGTGCGGGCGGCGATGAGGCTTCCATCTTTGCCGGAGATTTGTTGCGCATGTACTTGCGCTATGCCGACAAGATGGGCTGGACGCCGGAAGTCGCCTCGCAGAATGAAGGCGAAGTAGGAGGGTACAAGGAAGTGATTGTCGCTTTCAAAGGTGATGGAGCGTACAGTCGCATGAAGTTCGAATCAGGCGTGCACCGCGTCCAGAGGGTTCCGGCTACGGAGGCGTCGGGCAGAGTGCACACCTCGACAGCCACGGTCGCCGTCATGCCTGAAGCCGATGAGATTGATGTGCAGCTCAACGACAATGATCTAGACATCACAACGATGCGCTCCGGCGGAGCCGGCGGGCAGAACGTCAACAAGGTGGAAACGGCCGTGCGCATAGTGCACAAGCCTACCGGCCTCATGGTTGCCTGCTCCGAGGAAAGAAGTCAGTTGCAGAATAAAGAGCGTGCCAAACAAATCCTGCGCGCCAAACTCTACAAAATGGAGTTGGAAGCGCAGCAAAAGACCCTGATGGAAGAAAAGCGCGCTCAGGTCGGCTCCGGCGATCGCTCTGAGAAAATCCGCACTTACAACTACAAAGACAATCGCATCACGGATCACCGCATCAACCAGAACTTCAACTTGCAGTATGTTCTGGAAGGCGATCTCGAGAAGGTCATCGATGCCAATATCATGGCGGACAACGAGCGGAAGCTCAAGGAGTCGCTCTAGTTGTCGTCCGACTCTCAAACGCCTTCTTTTGCCGAATGCCAGACAGTGCGTGAGGCTCGGGAAAAGGTTGTAAGAACGCTCAAAGATGTGGGAATTGAGCGCGTGGAAGTGCGCCGCGAGGCGGACTTGATAATCGAGCACGTGACAAGGATGGATGCCGTCCAGCGTGAGTTGAATTCAGAAGGGCCGATTGACTCGGCTCAGCGCGATGAACTGCAGACGATTGTGGCCCGGCGCGTCAAGCGCGAACCCCTGCAGTATTGCCTGGGTTACGGTTGGTTCATGGGTATGCGCATCGTCGTCAAGCCCGGCGTTTTCATCCCGCGGACCGACACCGAAACACTTTGCGAAATGACCACGAAGCGATTGCTGGAAATGGGCATAGGCGGCGAGATTCGGTTGCTCGAAGTAGGAGTGGGCAGTGGTTGCATTTCAATTGCGATGCTCAAACAGAATCCCAACTTACAGGTGATAGGCCTGGATGTTTCTCAAGACGCCCTCGATGTCGCTCGGCTGAATGCCCGCACCTATGATGTTTCTGCCAGGCTGACTTTGAGCAAATGCGATTTTCGCGAATTTTCATTGACTGGTTTTCACGCCATCATTTCCAATCCGCCATACATTCCCAAAAGGACTTATGAAGGATTGGAGCCTGAAGTGCGGGACCATGAGCCGCCTGAAGCGTTGATTGGTTGGGGAGACGACGGTTTGGATTTTTACAGGCAATTTGGGAAATTTGCCGTGCCGAAATTGGTGCCGCCTTTCGGATTTGCCGCTCTGGAAGTGGGAGATGGGCAGGCCGACGAGGTTGAGAAGATCATGCGCGCTGCCGGAATGAATAGAGTGGAATGCGTGGAGGATGTAAACGGTTTGCCGCGTGTCATTCTTGCCGGCGTCGCGTAAAGAAGTTTGGCGCGCAATTTATTTACCAAGTCCTGAACTTAGTCGGGGCGGGCAAAAGCAATGCGTAAAGAGATGTAAAAATTGTGGTTTTACTGCTAGAATATTTTTGAAAAGCTCTACGCTCACGTGGTGATGTCTATGGAAGACGGCATAGTCAAAGCGATATCTAACGATGGCACCATTAGAGCAGTAATCGCTACCACGACAAACCTCGTCGAAGAAGCAAGACAAAGGCATAATCTCTCCTTCACAGCAACAGCCGCGCTCGGTAGAGCCTTGACGGCGGGCGTTCTTTTGACGCCCGTTGTTGCGCGTGAGGGACAAGTGACATTGAAGTTCCAGGGCAACGGACCTCTGGGCAAGGTGATGGTAGATGCGTCACCGAAAGGCACAGTGAGAGGCTTCGTAGAAAATCCCCAGGTTGAGTTACCGCTAAACTCCCTGGGGAATTTTGATGTTGGGGGTGCAATCGGGTCGACCGGATACTTGCACGTCACTATCGATCACGGCTTCGGCCGCGCCCATACATCGACTGTCGAGTTGGAATCCGGAGAGGTGGGCGAAGACATCAATCGCTATTTGGTCTGCTCGGATCAAACAGGCTCGATTGTCGTAGTAGGCACGCACATGAATGCCCGCGGCGTTGAAGCTGCCGGCGGGCTCATCGTGCAACTCTTACCCGACCATACGGAAGAGACTATCTGTCAGATTGAAAACAACATAACAACTTTCGGCACGTTCACTTTTCTCATGCGCAGAGGCATGAGCCTGGAGCAAATACTCGAGCGCATCCTTAGCGGTTTCGAAGTGGTGCCGCTTTCCGCAGCGAAGCCGCTCAAGTTTTATTGCAAGTGCTCCGATGAGCGCTTTGTAGAGGCTCTTCGCTGGATGGGTTCCAAGGAGCTTCTGTCGATGGCTGAAGAAGACGGGCAGGCCGAAGGGCGTTGTCATTTCTGCAATGCCACTTACCTGGTCGGAAAAGATCGCCTTCTCGACCTGGCCAGGGGCACGAAACAGTCCGGTTGATGGCAAAAACTTTCTATCTGGCGTATTGTGATAAGGTCCTTTAGGCTCCTTGGCAGCAAATGGCTCTTATTAACTATCCAAAACGCGAGATCGTTTACAAAGTTGTCTATTACGGCACCGGACTTGGTGGCAAGACGACTAATCTGCGTTATTTGCATGCCAACCTGGATCCCAAGGTCAGAGGCGAGTTGGTAACTGTGGCTACAGAAACCGAGCGCACCCTCTTTTTCGACTTCATGCCCCTAGATCTCGGAGTGGTCGAGGGGTACAAAGCCCGTTTTGCTCTCTACACAG
>JAYRNY010000486.1:0-1513 GCA_041911975.1 bacterium
AAGAGTGCGAGTGCGAACGTTGCGGAGATCTCTTGGATAATCTGCACACAAAGACAAAGCTCCTGGAACATTATCACGAAGCGGAGCTGCCCGGTCTGTCCTTCTGGACTCAGTATCACAAAGATGCAAGCCCGGCTCACTTCGAAACACAACTGCAAACCAAGATAAAGCTGACACCCAGAGAATTGACTCGCCATGACGAGTTTGTTGATTCGCTGGTGGAGGTGGAGCATGATTGGAAGCGCTCACAGTCCAGCACTTGTGTCAACGAAGATACTGATGATTTCTGGCTAGGGCATTACAAGGAACTGAAAAGAGTGATTTCCGAGCAGCGCCAGTATGAAGGTGATTCTCTGGAAGATTTGCGAGAAGAAACTCTGGCAAAAGCCGAATCCCTCGTATACTACGCAGACGACTTCTAAATGTAAGCGATCATTTGCAATATTGGAGAGAGATTTCTCTTTGGCAATGGTACAACTATTGAGGAATCTCTCCCAAGTAAGCACCGCCATGAGGGGGCTGCAATGATAGCGAAATCGAAGACCCTGGTTGAATGCGCAGTTGCAGTCACAGCTCTGGGAATTGCTCTGGTTTGTTTTGCACCTTTATGCTCTGGAAAAGGGGCAGCAAAACCTAGAACCGGAGAGGATATTTACAAGCAATACTGCTCTAATTGTCACGTAGCCGGCGGCAATACTGCAAAGCCGACCAAACCTATTGCCGGTTCAAAAGAACTCAACAGCATTGCCACTTTTCAAAAGTACCTGGAAGATCCACCCGGCCATATGCCTTACTACAAGACGATAGTTACAGACAAGACTATGGTCAAAAAGCTTTATGACTATTGCAAAACACTGAAAAAGACGGCGGGCGCTTAGTGTAGTTAGGCTTTCTTTTCAGCCTTGAATGTATTGATAGATGGATTTTGCAGTGGTGAGAAGCTCACCGTCAGTAGCCCAAAATCGCCGGCTTCCGGCGATATCGTCCGCGAGTATGAGAAACCCCAGTCTGGAATATCATCTCTCGAGACGATAAATCGGGCGCATTCATGGCGCGATGATATGGCGAAATAAGACCGGATTTCAGGCGTTGCTTAGACGCCTTCAGGAGTACAACTATGCCGTTGAACGTCACATTGCTGAGAGAAACATTTGAGCGCGCAAAGAATGAGAATGGCGGTGCTACCGCTCTCGGAATGCGCTTTTACGCACGCTTATTCGAAAAGTATCCGGCCGTGCGTCCACTATTTTCAACGCCACCCGAAGAGCAGCACAAAAAATTGCTGGCCTCGGTAGCTTCGATTGTCGGTGCGGTGGAAAAACCCGACGTGCTCATGCCGTTTTTGCATGCCATGGGCATTCGCCATCTCAAATACAAGACCGAAAACGCTCACTACGCAGCAGTTTCAGAAAATCTCGTTGCAGTTCTCGCCGAGCATTTGAGCAAAGAAGGCGAATGGACCGATGAGATGCGCGACACCTGGCAAGCGGCTTTGAAGACAGTTAGTGACGTC
>JAYRNY010000487.1:0-2453 GCA_041911975.1 bacterium
ATCATGGCTCGTGCTCACCATGGTGTCGTTTCTGTGACCAAAGCGCTCTTTGTTCTGTTTATCTTGCGCAACGACTCCCCAACCAAGACTGCCTTCGCGGTCATCGCGAACGATTTCTTGTCCAGGCAACAAACCTCGTTCGTGCATGGTTCGATTGATATGCTGAAGATCGCTTTCGATGTTTGCGCCATCTCTACGGCGCAGTCCGTCCAATTCGCGATAGGCAGGAGTGAAATCATGCGGGTTGTGGCGCAAATGTTGCTCGATTCGTCTCTCGGAAGCACCGAGTTGGCGCTCATGTGCAGCGTCTCGAGAAAGGCTTTGCTCAAGATGTCTTGCTCTATTTTGCGCCGTATTTTCGAACGGGTTAGAAAATGCAAGTGTGTCACCATTGTGATTGCCACGATGGTGGCGGTAGGGGGATGATTCGGGAAGTCCCCCGTAAAGCTCTCTCATGTTGTGGTGAGGATGGTCGCCGGGATGTCCATCTCGATGGAACTCGCGGACGTGGTGCAGGCTTTGTTCTATGTGGTCGAGTGCGGACATGGTAGGGCTCCCTGGGGTGGGCAAGAAAACTACGGCAAAGAAGCCGCAGAATCTAAAATCGCGGAAAGGAAATGTGGAGGTAGTACGGAAAGGAAATGTGAGGGCAGGGAATCTGCCGCTTTCATAATGCCCCATGCACTGTGGCACTGTTGTCACATGGACCGGCATCGCCCAAAAAACCTGCCCTGGCGTTCTCTTAAGCCTATATTTGATGTTTCCTCAGCCTACTGGAGCACATTCTTGCGCGCGGCAAGGCGGTTATACTTCTGTGAATTGCGTTCAATACTTAAGGACATCGCTCGATATGCCAGCAACCGCAAAGACACTCTATCCGTTTGTCCCATCCGGCAAGAGCTTTAAGCTTGCCCTGGAGTTTTTCAAAGCCATCGGTTTCACAATCCAATGGCAAGACAGTGGACTTGCCGGTCTCAGGTTTGGCGGCGCATATTTCATGCTGCAGGACATAGACATCCCCGTTTGGCAGGAAAATCAGATGATCACATTTGAAGTGGATGCTCTGGAAGAATACTGGGATACGCTCATCTCCCTCGAACTGGAAAAGAAATTCGCGGGAGTAAAAGTGAAACAGCCAACCGACTATCCATGGGGGCGCGAGATTCACATCGTTGATCCAGGTGGAGTGTGCTGGCACGTTCGCCAGTCTGGCTAATTTTAAATCGAGTTTTTCTTTCGCCAAACAAGACGATACACACGCGCTAAATGCACTGTCGAATTCAACAGTGCATTTGATTGCTGACTTGGATATGTTGAATTGAGAGTCAGCGGAGGGGTGTTATGCATAAGGCTCAGGATACGTTGTATGGTGGAGTGCTTTATCGCAGTAAGCTGGAGGCGAGTTGGGCAGAATTCTTTGACAAAAACAACATCCGGCACAAGTATGAGCCAGAGAAAGTCGATTTGGGGATTGATAAATATACCCCTGATTTTTGGCTACCTGACTACGGTCTCTGGGTCGAAATCAAGCCATACCGTCAGCCAAAACCACACTCGAAGTGTTACAGGTTGGCGATTGAATCTCGTCACCACGTTCTCTTGATTCAAGGAAAGCCTGAAAAAAATGTTGTCGATCTGTTCGACCCGTCTGCACGGCTTAATTTCGAACATCGTATCGTAGTGTCCAAAGAAGAAATAAAACCAAGCAAGGAATTTCTTACACTTAAAGAAGGTTTTTTGGATAACGACACTTTGATATTGATTAGCTCCCACACGGACGAAACCATAAAGTTCGTGTGCGAGAGATAGACTTGCCGGCAGCAAGTGGGAAGCTTGGAACTAATATTTAACTGAACAGGAAAAAGAATATATCTGACAGTATAAAAGAAAAACTGGTCAGGTTATAACTCTCGTGCTACGATGAGGCTATTGATCAATGCCTTTGGACTTTCGGACCTTCAAAAGGGAAATTGAGAAGGACGGATATTCTGTTGAAATGACGGCAAAAGGACACTATTGGCTGGTAACCCCAAAAGGGGCAAGCTTATGGTGTTCGCTGTTTCGCACAGAAAAAATTCAAGAGGTGAGGTCTACGATTCGTACGTCACGCAAGTGCGCAAGGCGATAGCCGCCCACCAACAAGAGCCGTGAACGAAGGAGGCCCCGCAGGGCGATCAAAGCTCTCTATGAATAAAAAGGCGATTGCTGAGACGGCTTTGTGCCGCTATAAAAAGAATGAGAAAGTCTTTGTTGTCGCGTCGCCTATATTTGACCGGGTTATTGGAGTTGGCGAGACAAAGGATGAAGCGTGGAAGCTTTTCAAGGAAGTGCTTGATGAAACATACGTTGCCTATCTTGAAGGCAATCTTGTTGGCTATGAAAAGCGTGGGAGGCCTGCTAAACATAATGTCGAATTCCACGCTCAAGTCAAACCAGAAGTGAAAAACCTGATC
>JAYRNY010000488.1:0-7811 GCA_041911975.1 bacterium
AGAACCTGCCGGTGGACTTTATCGCGGGCAGCAGCATGGGTGCCATTCTAGGCGGAATGTATGCAGCCGGTGTGCCTCTCGAGTCGCTGCAGGACATGGTCCGCAATCGCTCAGTTTTCAAAGCATACACGCCCACTTCCGACACTTTGAAGTTGATGACAATTCCGACTTCGATGCTGCTCAGAACGGCAAAAACTGCCATCGGATTCAGGACTAAGACGATTGGTCTTCACTCGACCAACGGAATTGCTTCCTTTGTGGATAAACACGTTTCACCATATCGCCGCAATATCGAGCACAGCGAGATACCTTTTGTAGCAGTTGCGACTAACCTGATTGACGGCAAACCATTTTCGATAGAATACGGCGATCTTGGACGAGCAGTTCAAGCAAGTTCTGCAATTCCTTTCTACATAAAGCCGGTTCTCATCGACGGAAAATTTCTAGTCGACGGTGCTCTAAGAGCGAATGTTCCAACACAACAGGCGCGCCAGAGCGGAGCGGACATTGTCGTATCAGTAAATGTGGATGAGGATTTGCAGAACGCCAATCCTGCCACTTTGACGAGAGTGACACCTTACGGCAATCGAGTCTTGAGCATTGTCCTGGCTGAGCTGGATGGTCACAACACTGACATAGCCGACGTCCAGATTCGCCCCACCTTAACTCCAATGCCTCTGTACTCGCGCAGAGCCGAAGACGCAGAACGCGCGATGAGAGCCGGCGAAGCCGCAGCTGAAAGAGCTATTCCGCAGATAAAAATGCTGCTCAACAGCAAATTGGCCGTGCACAACCCAAATCTGCAAGGGCAAACCCTGGAGCAAGACACCCTGCATAACCAATAGCCGCAAGCGCTGTCCTGCCAGCTCTATGGGAATTCTACGAAGTCAGTGACTAACTTTAGTCACAGTTTAGTTAGAACATCCGACTAACCTGGAATCACCATCGCACACACCCAAGACGCGCCACGGCGCGAAGCCAGAGCGGACTCCGGAGTTTCGTAGAAATACGAACAAGAAGCTACGTTCCGTCACGTTACCATCACGTTAGACTCGTAGCATTAAGGAACCATCGTAACCCAGACATGTGCCGCCATCTACAGGAAGTTGGCTATGAACGACCGCGATTTTTTACAGGCTAGTATGCCACCAGAAGTAATCGGAGCAACGCACGAACAGCGGCTCTTTGATAGGAACATGATCTCCTCTCAACCCAGTGCAGAGATTTTAGACCAGTACAGGATGCCGGAGGGCAGACAGCAAAGCACTGCGCAGAGCACGGCAGAAGCATCTCCCTGGCGGGCACGATACCAGGCGGCACCAGCAGTAGCAGTCACACGGTACGACGCAAAACCGGGAGCCGCGGCCCTGGAAGGCCAGGCAGTGAGACAAATACGATATGACCAGGGTCTCCCACAAGCCGCGAACCTTATCGCACCGGAATCCGCTCCGAAGTCGTACTCCGAAATGAAGGTTGCAGCAAAAAGTGACAGCATCCACTCGTCGAAAGACGAACCTTCTCGCTTGCTTGTCATTGGTGTAGAGATTGCCCTTGCAGCTGTGGCTCTTCGCTATGGATTGAAATACCTTCCGAAAAGCGGAATAAATGTCCTGCGTGAATCTGCGAATTTGACAAAAGGTGCTCAAGCTGGAGCTAAGGGCGTCGAGGCCGAAGCGCAAGCTGCACAAAAACCTTTCGCTCCCGACCTGACGGGATTGTCGAGTGTACCTAAATCTCTGCTTGGTCCTGATGGGCGTTTCTTAATCAGAACAGGCCAGAGAAACGATGCTACCCTTCGGGTTGGATAAAATCCTCAAACAGCAGGGGCGGCAGTCATTGTGCTCTGCAAACGGCAATTGCACCAAAGAGTACAATGCGTAGCGGCAGCCAGCGCATAACCGAGCGGAACACCGTCACGAAGAAGAACGTAGATCTTCATAGCACACCTCCAGTTGTGAATGTATTTCCGACTGCCCCAACAAGACGCGTCGAACAATTAGCGCGCGCAATCTTTTTGCCGCGAACTACTTGATTCTTTTCCAGCATCGACCGTGAGGCACCATATGCAGTGCCTCACATCAAGCCTCTCTTACGGGAGCCGCATGCGGCTCCCTGCAAAGGAAGCGCATGCGCTAACCTTACGAGTGGAATCTGTCTATCCTTTAACGCAGATGACCTGCTTCAAAGTGTGGATAACGTCCACCAGATCTTTCTGTGCTTCCATAACGGCGTCGATTGACTTGTATGCCATTGGTGTTTCGTCGATGACATCTGCGTCCTTTCGGCACTCGACTCCGGCGGTCGCCTTCTCGTGGTCGGCTAATGAGAATTTCTTCTTAGCTTCACCTCGAGACATTGCTCGACCCGCTCCGTGTGAGCAGCTGTTGAAGCTTTCAGGATTTCCCTTTCCTCTCACGATGTATGACCGGGTGCCCATAGATCCCGGGATAATACCCAGGTCGCCTTCCTGCGCACGCACTGCACCCTTTCGAGTCACGTAGATGTTTTCACCATAGTGGTGCTCGAGTGCGGCATAGTTGTGGTGGCAGTTTACGACTTCGGACGTAATCTCGAAGTCGGGCAACTTGCACTTGCGCAGAGCACCAATCACTGAATTAAGCATGACGTCTCTGTTTGTCTGAGCGAATTTCTGCGCCCACATCAACGCCTTCCAGTATTCATTGAAATTGTCGGTGCCCTCTGGCAAGTAAGCAAGATCCTGATCAGGCACACTGATGTGCCACCTCTCCATGTCCTTCTTCGCAAGTTCGATGAAATACTTTCCGATGGCATTGCCAATACCTCTGGAACCAGAGTGAAGCATAATCCATACGGCATCATCCTCGTCTACGCAGATCTCGATGAAGTGGTTGCCGGTGCCCAGCGACCCAAGGTGGTTAAGAGTATTGCTCTTCGACAACTTTGGATGCTTTTCCACGATAGTCTTGTGGCCTTCGGCAAGCTTTGCCCAGGCATCCTCAACAACTTTCGGCGCATCCTTCCACGCACCTCTGTCGTTTGGTCCACCGTTATCGGTTCTACCGTGCGGCACAGCGGCTTCGATGGCATGCCTGATTGAAGCAAGATCGTCCGGTAGATCGCAGGCGCGCAAACTTGTTCGCGCAGCGACCATGCCGCATCCGATATCGACTCCGACACCTGCCGGAATAATCGCCTTTCGGGTTGGGATGACACTGCCGACGGTTGCACCCATGCCCCAGTGACAGTCGGGCATGGCTGCCACCCATCTAAAAACGAACGGCATCTTAGTTATATTGCTCAACTGCTTGCGTGCCTCATCCTCCAGCTGCACGCCGCGGGTCCACATCTTGACTGGGACCAATCCTTCAGTTCGCATGATGTCGTATGTTTTGTCTTTTGGGGTGATAATCTCCATGACCGTGTCCTCTGGTGTTGTTTACTTCACTTTTTATTCCTTTAAGTTATTCCTCGGAGAGAGTGGGATTCGAACCCACGGACGGAATTCCATCTGCGCCTTAGCACGACGCCGCCTTAGACATCTCAGCCACCTCTCCCTGACAAAGTGCATATATAGATAAACCAAAAGCCCTCTCGTTATTGAAAGGGCTCGCTGAATGACTACAGATGCTTACGATCTCTTATTTACGCCTGCGTCACTCTGGGCCCCGGATTTTCCAATCTTGCGGTGCCGTTCATTTGTTTGCGACTAGGTGTAAATAATATGTCCATACATTCCATTATCCGGGTTAAGGAAACATTGTCAAGCTGTATTTCATCATTGCTAATCTTCACTGCTAAAATTCACATATGCCAATTCCCATTGTTCAAACTGGACATCCAGTACTGCGCACCGAAGCGCGGGAGCTGACGCGCGATGAGATCAAATCGGCGGAAATCCAATTGCTGATTGAACTGATGCGTGAAACCATGAAATCAGCCCCCGGAGTCGGATTGGCCGCTCCGCAAATCGGTGAGTCAATCAAGCTCGCAGTCATTGAAGATGAAGCTGGCGAAAAAACAAAAATGAGTACCGAAGAGCTCAATCTCCGCGAAAGATGTCCCGTACCCTTTCAGGTTTTGATCAATCCAATTCTTCAACCTGCAGGTGAAGAGAAAGTGGAATTCTTTGAGGGCTGTTTGAGCGTGAGCGGTTTTGCCGCAAAAGTATCACGCTATAGAAATGTAAGTGTGGCGGCGCTGAATGAGCATGGCGAAGAAGTGGCGATCAAAGCAACGGGCTGGTACGCACGCATCTTGCAACATGAGATAGATCATCTTAATGGAATTCTCTACATCGACCGCATGCAGTCGACAACATTCTCATCGGTGGAAAACAAAATGCGCTTTTGGGACTCTCAAGATCGACCAAGACAGTTCAGCGAACAGGTGGAATGAACAAACGAACTGTGTAAGTGAGCTAAATGAGCAAGTGCATACGCCAGGATTAATGAGAGCCCATCATGCCGATTGAATTAGTGAGGCCAAGCAGAAACATCTTACCGTCATATCTTGAAGCATTGAGCGAAGGCACCTTTTGCAATATGGCGCTTGGTGCATTTGCCGATGAAACAGCAGAAGAGATCTCAAAGGCGCCGGACGAGTACATTAAGAGAATCAATGAAGAATCGCCGCGAAAGGTAGCAATGCCTGATGGCTCCGTGTTCACCGTCACGGAGCACGCACTTCTCTGGCTGGTTGATGGCGAACGATATCTGGGCTCCGTTTCACTTCGATTTTCCGGAGATAGAGAAGTCATCGAAGAGTTTGGTGGACACATCGGTGTTGCCATTCGTCCGGCACTTTTGAACCGAGGTTATGGTGTCAAAGCGGCGGCACTCGCCTGGCAATTGGCCGGCGGGTACTTTCTGGAGCGCGGGATAACGAAAGTCCTGGTCACGTGCAATCCGACCAACTCAGCATCAAGGCGATTGATAGAACACAATGGCGGCAGGCTGGTGAGAGAAAAAACCAACGCTTTTGGCACGGGACCAAGTTTGATCTTTGAAATTGATCTTCGGGCGAAGAAATAGAGAATTAGGGACCGTAGAATTCAACAATCACTTCTGTCGATTTTGTAAGAAGCGGCAATGGTTGTGTAATTCTCAATTTCTGGAGAGCCTTGAGAGCACTCTTCTTGTACTCGTTCCTCATCGAGAACACGGAGGCAGGGCAATACTTCACGACCGTACCGACCGTCATGTTTGAGATATTGAGCGCCTCATCGACAGTAAACCTAGCCTTCGCATGAAGCTCTGATGGAATCAGGGTCGGAGACTTCCAAATGCGCCAGAGTGTTTCTCGCAGAGGCACAACGAACTGGGCCACTTCCTCTGGTGCAGGGCGCCCGTTGAGATGTTCGTCGGAAAAAGTAACACGCACTCGCGTCTCGCTCTTAAAGCCATCCGAAAGGACTGCATTCAAACAATCTCGCAGCTTGTCCATCGCGTCTTTGTCCATGTTCGCTTGATGCATGATTCGATACAGCGCCGGAGCAGCTTCCTCGCCGCCAATATCCGAAATTCTGAACATGGACTGGTAGAAAGCTGCCTCAATAATCTTGTCGTAATGGTACAGCTGGCGCACAAGTGCATCGTCCTCACGATTCATCAGAGCCCAGATCGCAATAGTCGCCAAACCGTGGGGATAGGTTTCCTTTGCAAGAAGCTGCTTTACTTCCTGGACTATGCGATCTTCTTTCTTCTCAGTCCATTCAACGTTATTCTGTTTTGCAAGGTCCACAATCTGAGCTTCGACCTGCTTCAGATGTTTGTCACCATAGACGCTTATGTATTTCTGTTTTGGCTTGACGGGAACGGGGAGATCTTCCTTTCGATCTTCATCTGACAATGCCAGGCAAGGCGCGGCGCAAATTGATGTGTTCGTCACAGCGAGTGCAAAGCCAATCGCTGTGATACATTTTAGAAAATGTTTCGATTCAACAGACTTCAATGGTGGCGCATTCCGCACTGAGCGATGGGAACGATGGGAGAGCCGGCGAACTGCCGGCATTGGCGATGTCGGCAGTTTGCCGACACCAGCATGACTAGTGTCATGTCTATTTTACAGGGTTGCAGGAAGATGTTTCAAAACTCAAACTTGACATGGCTTTGCAATCCAGTATATATTGCCTTTTAGAAGTCTATCGCTGAACGCGAAAGGAGGCGCCACATGGAGAATGTCTTTGCAAACCGCGGATACGTTGCCGTCGTCCGTTGCGCGTCCTCTGGGAATCGCGTTGAGAATCTCTAAGACATAATTTTGCGCATTTTGAATTGACGCACGTGTCCTTTGTTTTGCACTGCTGTGTTTACGCAGCCACGTAAATACACACAAATAAAGGAATAGGTCAATGTTGCCAATACATATCGCGGCTCTTGTTGAGCCGCCGTTCGAATGCGGGCGCGTAGTCTCGCAAGATCGTGGCTCCTATCTGGTCGCCACGACTGCTGGTGAAGCGCGCGCCGAAGTTACAGGTGCGTTTCGATATGCTTCATACGTTGCCACAGACTTTCCAGTCGTAGGTGATTATGTTGCACTTCAAAAAATTGGAAACTCAAATGAATCTGGCACAACCATGATTCATCGAATATTGCCGCGGAAAAACTTTTTTGCGCGGCGGGCAATTGATGGCAGTATGGATTTGCAACCAATTGCAGCAAACCTCGATACGCTATTCATCGCAGCCGCAGTCAATAGAGATTTCAACTTGAGGCGACTGGAGCGGTATTTGATCTCTGCAATGGGCTTCAATGTCCCATGCGCGATTGCCCTGACGAAAATAGATTTGGCCGAAAATCGGGCTGAATACATTTCCGCTGCGCAATCGATCGCAGACGATATACCGGTGGTGGCACTTTCGGCAATTGAAGAAAATGGTCTTATTGAGCTTCTTCCATTTCTCGGCTCTGACAAAACAATCGCCTTTGTCGGATCGAGCGGAGTCGGCAAGTCTACGATCATAAACACTTTGCTGCAAGAAGACAGGCTGGAGGTGAACGCCATAAGCGAACAAATTCAGAAAGGCCGCCACACCACCACTCGCCGTTTGCTGATACAACTGCCGGATGGAACATCAATCATCGACACTCCAGGCATGCGTGAGTTTGCCATTGCAGATGCCGAAGAAGGGGTAAGCTCCGTCTTTAACGAAATTACTGAGCTAGCGCAAGAGTGTCGCTTTCGCGATTGCAGGCACCATAGCGAGCCGGGATGTGCAGTAAAAGCGGGGTTTGATGACGAAACATATTCGCGGTGGCGCAAGCTGGAACGCGAGGCTGCCTATGAAACACGCAAAACAGATCGACTTGCTGCGGAGGCAGAAAAAGCGAAATGGAAAGCCATACACAAAGCAAACCGTCAACGAGTGAGGTGAATTATTGCTGCAGGTTTTCACTCTATCCCTGCAATATCAATTCCTGTGCGTTGAAGAATTGCGCAGTCGTGCCACCATCAACGACCAGAACTTGCCCTGTAATAAATGACGCCAGCGGCATTGCTAAGAAAGCAACCGCGGCAGAAACCTCATCTGGTTTTCCGACACGTTTCAACATGGCTACATTCTCGACCGCCTTGCGGAATGTTGGGCTCTTTAAAATTCCTTCCGTAAGAGGAGTCTCGATGTAGCCGGGCGCAACTGCATTGACTCGAATTTTCTCAAGCGCCCACTCTTGCGCGAGTGCACGTGTCGCTTGATTCAATGCAGCTTTCGTCGCTCCATACATCAGACCCGAACCAACGGTGCCCAATCCCGCGATTGAAGTTATGAAAACCACATTTGCATCGGAGCCTTTCAGCAACCACGGATGCGCATCGCGGCACATCGCCAGTGC
>JAYRNY010000489.1:0-2913 GCA_041911975.1 bacterium
CAAAAGAAGAAGTCCACGTCCTTGTCCCAGAGCGGCTTCATCCGCCATGTAGTAGGCAAGAAGCCTTTGTAAGGCTCATCTATTACAACCACCTGAACCAGCTCTGTTCGACACGCAACTTGATCGAGTACCGGCCACAGCTTATTTTCCTTGCATTCAGCCGCAACATAGAAACGCTGAACCAGATTAGGAATCACTCTTGCAGTCGTTATCTCATTTGCAATGAGCAAGAAAGGCAGATTGTTCCAGTATCGCAGTCCGTTACCGAAGAGACAGTATGACAAAAGATTCATAGCGAAATCTGGAAAAAACTGTAGGCGAGGTCGGTATGTTAACACCTCCAGCACAGCAAATGAATACTATCTGGACTGCAAATTGTTCAATTTTATGAAATTGCATATCATTGCGTGTGAATTACACACATTTCGGATAATACAAATGCTCGCAGCAAATACTCAAATCTACCCGCGTTTTCCGAGTCGCAAGCATAAGCTGTTCTCATCAACTCGTATGGCTGGTGCATGAGCCTCCACTTAAAACCTCGTTGCAGAGAGCACTGAGTCGCCGCCTTTAAGGACTTTTGCCAGCTCGTTGGCAACGAATTGCGAGCTATCGATGCCGCTGCCACCAACACCGCGGATGCCGAAGACTTGTGGCAAGTCCGCATGCCTTGCGATAATAGGCATGCCGTCTTTGCTTTCCTCGATCAGCCCTGTCCATTGATGAAGTATCTTGCTTCCAGGAAAAAGAGTCTGCAATTGTTGATCCAATTCGGCAGTGGATTTAGCCGCAGCCGCCTCCGGCAATACCTTGTCCGCGCCACCGAAGAGCATGAGGTGTTTACCTTCGCTTCCAGGCACGGCAAGTGAGTCAGCCGGCTTCCTGAAGTAGTTGTATGCAGCACCTTCCACATCGCGATTGCGAATTACACCTCTTGCAGTGCGTACGGCACCATCTGTATCGAAAATATTTCCAAGAACTTTCACTGGTCCTTTAGTTTCAGCAATACCGGCAAAGCACTGTGCACCAACAGTACAATGGTCGAGATTGCGGAAGAGATGTCCACCTGTACCAGTTGCAAACACGACACGATTAGCTTCGATGCGACCCCCGTTTGCAGTGAGGGCAGTTATCGGTCCACCCGGCTTGCCAGCCTGCAAACCGATGACGGGTGTGTTTTCGAAAATCGGATGTTTGGCATTCTCACCCAACTGCTTTGTATACTTCAGCGGATTGAGCTGCCCCTCGCCGTGAAATGTCATGACTGCTTCGGCAGGTTCGAATATTTGTTTCACCTTCGGACCCGTCGTTATACTGATGCCATGATCGAAGCGCGAGACAGCCTGATGCTCTGCACGCATCCATTCATCGACACTGCCCACGTCGTAGCTGATCTGATGCGAGCCGGACGGTTTGAAATCGACCTTTTCTCCAAGGTTTGCAGCGCGGCGCATTACGGTTTGGTGCGCATCCACCATTCCTTTTGCATAACGGCCGACTGTTTTTTCACCATAAGTCTCTAACAGTTCAGCAAAAGAAGCATCACCGGCACGAGTGATCATGCCGCCGGCAAATTGACTTGTTTTTTCCCCGATGCGCCCGCTGTCTACTAGAATTATGGGAATGCCGCTGGAAGCGAGCTTATTCGCCACAGAGAGACCGGTCATACCACCACCGATCACCAAGGTGTCAGTCTTAACTGTTTCATGCAATTGTGGATATTGACTTAGATTCGACTTCGCGTAGGGTGTCGTGCTTGCTGCTTCGAATGCTCTTGCATTGACGATTTGCGTCTCAGAAGACGTGGCAATTTCAACGACGCCATTATTGGGTCCGAGATGCGCAAGCGCTCTCAGTTCGGAGGGCAACGCGCTAACTACGCTCCTTTCGGCTAAGGATAATAGATTGACTCCTGCAGCCGTCGCTTCGGGAGCAACTTGCTTCGCGACGCCAAGTGCCAAGTCGCCGGCGACGACTATTCCTTTTTCTATTGCCATGACTGCATACTCCAGATGTGTCTAAAAACTTGTTTGAAAGTGGCATACACCTGTGAGAAAAGCGTTTTTAACATCGGGTAATGCCTGATTGATCAGCAACTCAGCTGCAAATTCATTGCCAAATTGAGAATCTACTGACCGGTTATCTCGGGAAGAATTTGCACGCATGCTAAACTCCCAAGTTAGACATTTTGGGGTCACGAAATGCGGAAAACCGCCCCCTGGTATTCAGGGGAGCTGCCCAGACGCGGGGAAGGGCGCCTTAGTGTTATCTGAGGCATCGCCCTTACCTCGAGCTTCAGTATCAGCAGTAAGACAAGCTAAGCTCGGTATTCTCCAATACTAGCTCGCGTAATCGGGCGGACTTTTCGAATAACCGCGTTCTCCTTGAGGGTAGGGGAAACATGAAAAGGTCGGCGAATTGGGTCTATGCTGGAACAACGGGTGTTTCTAGGGTCCTTCTACCATAGGACAGCCATTGGACATTGGTGGGACAAACAAATGCAGGCGAGCTGCTGAAACACAAAGACAAGTGTCGGCGAGCCGCCGACACGCCGAAACAAACGCCGGCGCTCCCAAGTAGTTTTCAGCCGGCGGGGAATACTACATCCAACAGACCGGCAATCGCAGAAAGTTTATGTTCCAAAAATGGCAAGACGAAATGGACAAAGGCAGTCTCGCATACAAGATGCGAGACTTTGTCTCAGCTGAAAAACACTTCGAGGCCGCCGCAAGTGAAGCCGAGAAATTCGGTCACAACAATCTTAGCTTGGCACAGAGTCTGGAAAAGATCGGCGAGGCAATGCTCGGGCAGGTGCCACTGGAAGATCTCAGAGCTGAAGCCTGCTTCAGGCACTATGAGCGTGCTTTATCAATTTACGAAGCAGTACACGGTCCCGTTCATATGAAAGTAGCC
>JAYRNY010000490.1:0-2638 GCA_041911975.1 bacterium
TGTGCGATCTCGATCCCCAGTACATTGCTATTGCCATGGGCATAGCCGGGTTGCCTGAGGATTGCAGCGATATTGGCCTGCTGCTGTCCGGCGCCAAGGAAGCGAAGAAGCGCGCGCAACAAGGCTCTTCTCCTATCGTTCTTCTGAAGGATATGAACATGTAGCTCGCTGCGCCGGTGGCTCGCTGGCTCACTCGTTCTGATTTTCTTTCAGCTGCGGGCGTACTTCGTCCATGGAATAGCCCGGAGCTTGCGAGTGCTTCATTTTCATTTGCGTGCCGTCGGCAAGATCGAGAATGTTGGCAATCACGGCGAAGTGGAATATAGTCCACTCTCTCAATTGCCCCTTGCGCACGACGTGCAGTCTTACCAGGCAAGAGTCGAGGCGTGGCAAGAGTTTCTCAATCTCTGCTTGCGACATCTCGGTGCCGTCCGCTTTCACTACCGGACCGGCATCTTTGGGTTCCACATAATTAGCCGCCTCATCGCCGAACATTTCTCTCAGCTCTTGTGCTGCCTGCTCGTTCTGGCGCCGTTCTATTTCCAGTGCATCCTTGTCCTTTTTAAGCAGCCTGCTCTTGTCTTTGATGAGGGCTTGAAACTCCAGTTCGGCCTCTTCTGAAATGGCGCCTTTAGCCGGTTGAATGGCGTCTTTTGCAATGGAGGGGCGCATACGCAAATAGAATCCTTTGTATGCTTCGTGATCCGGATCCTTGGCGAACTCGTTTAGTTCCTCTTCCGTCATCTTGTAGCCGTAAGCCATCTTCAAAGGCAAAAAGTAGGGACGGTCAGACTTTTCGAATTTAATAGGCACGTCCACGACCGTGTCTTCCGGTTGCTCCCAGAAAACCACTGCATGGCTCTTCTTCGGGTGATTGACCTTGTGGATTTTGGGCTCGCTCATGGAGAACTTTCTGCCCACTGTAAAGGCAAGGTTAGGCTCCTGCGCGGACACATATATTAGGTAAGATCCCCAACCGCCTTTGGCCGGGCAGCGGCAAACGTTGCCGCCGAAGCGCTTTACGGCGCGCGTCAGATCGCGGTCTCTTACATTTTCGAGAAAGGCGAATGCCTCTTCTTTTGGGCTGACAAAAACTGTGTTCATTATCAAAAGGCACATGGAAAGCGCGAAGACGCTAAGGACAATGGCTGGATAAACAAAACGCATGTGCTCTTCTTTTCCTCTTCTGCCCTTGCTCAAATCTCGCGCATTCTTAGCCCAGTTCTAACAGGTTGAAAACAGATGTCATGCTACATTTATAGTGGTCGGATAGAGTCTATGTGATTCCGTACCAACGCTTGAAATGTGCCTGCAGCAGGGCTTTTCAGGTGGGAATTTTGTTCAATTTTTTAGTCATCTATCGTCATTTTTTTGCTTTGGATGTACTAGGATTCAAGTCTAACACGCGTGTCTAGGGAGGGTTGGTAACTTAGATGATTGCACTGTCGAGCAACATTCTCAGTCTGGCTGGCGCAATTCTCGCGATTATCTTTCTCTGGAGCTTTGTCAGAGCGAAAGTCTGGACACAGATCTCCAGCAAAAATCTGATTGCCAATCTCCGTCCTTTCCTCTTTCTTTTGTTGCCGCTCGGCGCTCTTGGATTGATAGGCGCCACCGCGAAGGTTCTCACTTACTCGGCAGTCGGCTTCCTCGCCCTCGGTGCGGCAGTTCCTTTTATCCTCAGCCAGATCGCTCTGCCGGTCTTTTACCGCTCAATACTCCTTCTCGCCTGCTCAGTTGCTCTTACTCAACTGACATCGGCTCCTGATGTGGCAGCTGCGGTGACGGGCCTGCTTTCGTGGAAGGCTGTGGAGAATTTGCTCAAGCGCCCCGAATCAACCTTCGAGGACGTTCTTCCTGCCTTTGTCTATCTAGTCAGCGCTGTCTGGTTCAAAGTCGGAGGCGCCACAGAGGACGAGGTAAGAAACACCACTCTGGTTCTTTTCTCCCTGGTAATTGGTCTTTTCTTGCGCTGGAGCGAGCGCCCGCTTGTAGGAAACGATCCTTATTGGTGGAGAAGAATCCTGATCTCAGCCAGCGGCGGATTGTTTCTCTTGATCGTCATCAACAAACTTCTGCTTGCACCCAAGATTGCAATGATTGCAGCACTGGGCGGCGCAGCTTATTTCCTGGCTTACGTGTTCGAGAAGATGACTGCCGTCGAGGGCGAACAAAGGGAAATGCTCAAGGGTTTCCAGTCTCTGGTTTTTGTCGGCATCTTCACTCTTCTGGCCACACGCCTCTTCGGAATGCTCGGGGTATGCCTCGTGGCAGCAGGCGCGACCGTGGCAAGAAGGTCCGGTGTTGCGCAAACAGTAGGTATGTTCTTCGGTGCGCGCGTGCTCCTGCAGGCATTCATTGCTGTCTACAATGCCAATGTGACCGGCATCAATATTATGCATGCATACTGTTATGCTGGGATGTTTGCCGGACTGGTTTCGATGTTTATCGTCAGTTCTCTCTTCAGAGAAAACGACGCGCGCAAATATTTGCCTATCGCATTGGTAGGTTGCGGCGTGACACTGCCCCTGGTGTCAAACTATTTCCTGCATGCCGAGCCTTCGGGAGCTCTCATTTCTTCTGCACTTGTTTCGGCCGTAATTCTGGCGGTGTTCTTGCCGCAAGCTTACGACCTGAA
>JAYRNY010000491.1:0-10856 GCA_041911975.1 bacterium
AATCGATGATTCGTTATCTTCTCTATCACTATTTTGCCGTCGAGAAGGCAAGCAATGACGAGTTTGGTGAAGAAATAAGCGGTATCTCGAAAGCAGATGTCCGCAATTTTCAAAAGAGTGCAAAGTCAAACTGGAAAAGGCTAAAAAAGTGAAACAAACCATCTCGATAAGTGCATTGATCCCGCTTGCGTTTCTTCTTTTCTGCGCATGCCCAGCTGGGTATGCCGGTGAAGTGGTGCTTGCCCAATCACAGCCTCTGGTTGCGCAAAACAATCAGATTCAAAAACTGTCCGAGTCGATCAATCTCGAGAAAGGGCAGGAAAAATTGCAGCTCACTCTCACCTATTACAACGGCACAGACAGCGCGCCGGGATTCAAGTGGCTGCGCATCGCCTCACCGACCATGCACTTTGTCTCCGAGCAGGAATTTGCCGGACGGAAAGTTTACAGCGTGGATGTGAGCGGTGAATTGACGTGGGGCGGCAATCAACTTTTGATTACAGCCGAAGGTCAAAGAGGCTCGACATTCAGCTGGAAACTGACCACCAATCAGCCGTCCGTCACCAGTCTCAATCCGTCGCAGGTCAGTCCCGGACATTCGGTGACCATACTGGGCAGCAATTTTTCCAGCGACCCTGACGCCAATGTCGTCATGTTCGGAGCGCATAGAGCGCGCTGCCTGTCTGCCAGCCCGGACAAGCTGATTGTTCAGGTGCCGGACTACGCCGACAGCGCCAGTTCCAAAGTATCCGTAACCGTAGCCGGCATGGAGGCAGGCACTCTAATTGCCGCCGTCACAGCCTACCCGTATTTGAGCAATCTCAGTGCCAGCTGGGTCCCACCCGGCAGCACGTTCACCATCTACGGGCAGGGTTTTTCCGCCAATCAATCGGACATGTCGGTATTCGTCGGACCATTGCAGTGCCAGATAGTCAGCGTTTCACCCACCGAAATCACGGTCGTGGCGCCGGTCGGATATGCAGGACAGCCCTGGGGATTTTATCAGCCGGTCAAAGTGACTGTGCGTGGAATTCCGGCTCGCAACCAGTTAACAATCAGCATCAGCCAGGTTGGGTAGCCAGCAATTGACAATAAGAAAGCTCTCTTTTGGCCTGCTTATCCGACGTTTTGCAGAGGTTAGACTCAGGCTGGGTATACTTTGAGTCAGGGAAGCGCGCAAGGACCCGGCATTCGTGGGAAAAAACATCCTCCTAGTCGAACAGGATAAATCGTTCTGCAAGCTAATCGTGCCTGTGCTGGAAGGACGTGGGCACAAGGTTTTCCAGGCTGAGTCCGGAAAAGAGGGCAAAGCTGTCGTCCAGAAAGAGAACCTGGACATGGTTATTCTGGGCTCGCCTCTGTCAGACGACAACGGTTTCGATTGGCTGACCGCGCTGAGATCCACGGGCAATAAGGTACCGGTCACCTTCATCGCTTCTACTCAACCTGAGCTGCACGCCAATAGAGACCGCCTGGAGAGGGAGCTGGGCGTAGTTCTTGCCGTCAACAAACCGGTCATTCCATTTGTTTTCGGAGCACAGCTGGAAGGCAAGCTCAATCCGGAAGATGCTCAGGCAGGCAAACTCAAAGATTTTGAAACCATGTTTCTTGCGCTGGTTTCCAAATACGCACGCATGCTGCCGACAAAACTGGAAGATCTCGCGGTCGCCATAACAAAATCGAAAGAGGATCCGGAAGACGCATCACTGCTTGCCGAAGTGCGTTCGCAAGCACACAAAATAAAAGGCACGGGCGGCTCGCTGGGCTTCAGGCAAGTCTCCGAATGCATGCTGTTCATCGAGCACGCCGCTGCCACTATGCATGAGAAGGCAGCATCGGAACAAATGTCCATCTGGGCGGACGTAGATAGAAAGTTGGCCGATGCCAAAATAATGGGAGAGAAGGAAGCGCAAGATGTCGCTTCGGTGGTCAATGCCAAGGAAGAAGAAACGCAGTCAGACGAAGCCCCGGCTTCCATGGCCCGCATTCTCGTAGTCGACTCGGACGATGTCTTCCTCGATATTGTCGAAGACTTAGGCAAGCAGAGACTGGTGGAAATCGTCCGTGCCAAGACCTTCCGTGAGGCGTTGGACCGCGCTTGCATTCTGCCCCTCGATGCCGCTCTCATCAACGTGCATGCTGATGCTCCGGAAGAGTCGTTCAAACTGGCTCGCGAATTGAGAAACTTGCCGGGGTACGAAACTCTTCCTCTGGCTTTTATTTCCGGCAACGCGCTTGTAAAAGACAGAGTAGAAGCCGCTCACGCAGGCGCGTCTTTGTACCTGGACAAGCCGCTGGAATCAGACTCGCTGGAAAAGGCAGTCGAACATTTGGTAGCCATAAGAACAGGCGGCAGACCGAGAATTCTTCTAGTCGACGACGACGAATTTTTCGCCAACACTATAGCCCTCATCTTGCGCAATGAAGGCGTGATTGTGCGCATACTTACCGACCCAAACAAGATCCTGGAAGTAATGCAGGACTTCCCGCCCGAATTGCTTTTGCTGGACGTCATGATGCCCGGCATCACCGGCTTCGAGGTTTGCCGCATGCTGCGCCAGATTCCGCGCTGGCAGGATTTGCCGATTGTATTTCTTACCGGACAAACTGGAGTGGAAAACCGCCTGGAAGCATTCCGCTCGGGCGGCGACGATTATCTTCCCAAGCCGGTAGTCAACGAAGAGCTGCTCACACGCGTCAAGGTTCGTCTCGACAGAGCGCGCATGCTCAAAGACAGATCGGACAAAGACACGATTACCGGATTGCTCTTGCGCAGGGCGTTTTCAGAGCAGCTTGCCCAATTACTGGCGGACGGGCAGAGAAACAAAACAGTATTTACGATTTGTCTTATCGACGTGGACAAATTCAAGAACGTCAACGACACCTACGGTCACCTGGCCGGCGATAAGGTTCTTGCCGGGCTCGGGCAACTTCTGGCTCGCCGTTTCAGAGTCGAGGACTTGCGCGGACGCTGGGGCGGAGAAGAATTCATCCTCGGCTTCAGGCGCGAATCGAAAGAAACCATGCACGCCGCCATCAATCGCGTGCTAGCCGAATTTCGAGAGATGGTATTCACAGGCGACTCCGGGCAGGAATTCAAGTGCAGCTTCTCAGGCGGCATGGCCAGCTTCCCGGAGGACGGCGAGTCGATTTACGAACTGATTCAAACAGCCGATGCGCGCCTCTACGAAGCGAAGAAACAAGGGCGCAATCGCATCATCCTCACTCATCAGCCAGACGCCGAAAAGAGCGCAACAGCAAAGACTTAGTTGTTTTTCTTAGCGCAGATACGCTTGAGCGCATCTCATGAGGCCGCTCCGACTGCTCACGCGGTCTTTGCTAGGCTTTCGCCTGGAAATGAACTTTACCGGTCATTCTCTAAAAAAAGGGCGACGTTGCCGCCGCCCTGAAATTCTTCTGTTATCAAACGATTGCTTATTCGTCTTCTTGCTGCCGTTTCTTCAAATCAGCATTGTACTGATTGATTTGCCTGAGCTGCTGTACGTAGGCCGATGTTGTGGACAATTTGCCGGCAAATTTCGGACCGGCTTTTTGATAATAAGCAAGCGCCCCGGAATAGTCCTTCAAAGACACGAGAGCGTCGCCTACGGCACCCTGGTAGTCAGGGTTTGAAGGATTAGTATCGGCGGCTTTGCGGTATTGCACGATCGCTTCTTTTATGCGTCCCATCTTGTGCAAGAAGGCACCGTATTCGAAGCGCACTTGAGCATCTTTGGGATCGATTGCCACCAGGGCAGCATATTCTTCACAGGCCTGCGGCACCATGTTTTTGGATTTGTAAATCGAGATCAAACAACGATGCCACTCGATTTTCTTGCTGGCTTGAGCAAGAGCAGCTGTCGCGAAGAATGAGACGCTGAGCGCCAGCGCGAGTCCGAGGCTGAGGGGACGAGCTGGGAAAATCATTTTGCAAACCTCCAATTGAAAAACGCGAGAAAGTTGCTCAGCAGCTCAGCGGTTGCTGTGCTTTTCAAGCTCGGCATAAACCCTGTTCAAGTTCTCATCATCAGCAGGAAGCCTGCCGAACGAGCCTTCATACGTGTCGAACATGCCGTCACGCGGCGAGCACCATTCCAGAAAGATGATCCAGGAGCTGCCTTTTGCAGGCATTTTGTCTTCGGAAAATTTCCAGCCGGAGGGAGCGCCTTGATTTGTGGAGCGATCGCGAAACTCATAACGAACCGGCAAATCTTTGTTGAGGGGAGGGCCCTTCAAGATTTTGGTGATGTGAAATTTCGCTTTGGGCGGGTGGAAGAAGTTTATATCAGGGCTCTTTTCATAACCGAGATACTCGGCAATCACAACCCCTTCAGAGCGAATTGCACCAGCAAGAGTTTGATTGGCTTTGTTTATATCGACGTCTTCATGTTTGTGAGCTATTGAATGCCAACCCGCTGACGATGCAGGATTCTCTGTAGAAAGCGGTATCGCTTCTTGCTTCGTGGGCGGCGGAGCGCTGGCCCGGATCACTGACTCCGGAGGAGCCGTCGAAACTGGAAGAGCAGGCATTGAGGCGATAGCAGTCTTTCTCGCCTTGGCAGCCGGACTGTCGATATACCTGAGACCAGCCTTCAGATAAGGAACTGCTTCGTCGTAGCGACCGAGATGGAAAAGGGCTTCACCATATTCGCCAGAACATTCGTCCTTCATCGCCGGATTGAGTTCGATAACTTTCTGCAGCGCGAATGCGACCTGGTCGTATTCTTTCATCGCATAGCAAGCATCCGACAAGCCGATGTAATACTCGGGAGTCTTGGGAGCCAAGCCTATTGCTTTGCGAAACTCGTCTCGAGCTTCTTGATTGCGCCCGGCGCGCATTGCTTCCTGCGCCTTGCCGACATATTTCATCAACGTGACGGAAGGTCCTTCGTCTTGCGCGAATGCAGCCGGCATAAATGCCAGTCCAAAGGATAAGAGAAACAGACCCACCTTAGGTAGCTTTCTTTCATTCACCATCGTTACTAAGCGCTCCTCTCCGCTCCCGACCAAAGAAAAGATTCCAAGTTTTCTTTCAGGGATAGGTCACATCCCAGAATGCCTATAGGCTTTTTTCCATCTTACTGGGAGTTTCTAAACAATGCTCGTCCACACTGACAACTTCGGCCGTGGAATCAAATAAAGACCGAAATCAGCCTTATTCATTGCCTTTCCAAGCCAGCCCGGCCTGGCGATCAAAAGAAGCTGCCGATAAATATCAAGAAATTTTGGCGAATCTTCCTGCTCTGAAGCTGTTTTTACGGAACCTTTCCGTTTTGTTAGCCTACCAGCTGCCTCCGCCTCCACCGCCAAAGCCGCCGCCGGAAGAGCCGCCGCTAAAACCGCTGCCTCCGGAACCGGCAGATGATGAAGGCGCCGCAGTAAATGTCTGCCCCATTGTTCGCGTGCTGTCGCCCAGATCGCGAACGAAGGAATGAGTATGAAAGTCTGAACCATTGCTGATATACCAGTCGGGCGGCGAAGTGACCAGGTCTCGAAATGCTTCTGCCCACTGGTCTGCAGCGCCCAGCACCATGGCATATGGCAGCAAACGTCCGAAAATTGTCGGATCATCGGTGACCAATTTTCTGATTCTTTCCTTCTCCGCCAGTTTTACGAATCGCTGAAAACCCAGACACTGCTGCAGTGCTTCGCAGCCCTTCCTCGTGCGGGCCGGCATCGTGCGAGAAAAGCAAAATATGATGATCGAGGAAAGAATCAAACCGACACCGTACGATGCTTGAAACTGCCCAGCAATGAAAGACAAAATGAAGAGCAGACCGCCGATGCAAATCCAGCTCTGCCTGACGTCTTCCGGGCTCTGCAAAAACAAGCCTTTGTCGATCATCGACTTGTAGATGTCCTTCTCAATCTGCCGCATATCGCTGTAGAACTTGTACTTCAAGTTCGACAGATTGACATGCGTAGAGGTGCCAGTTCCGCAGGTGAACATGGCGTCGAGGAAACGCCTTTCATAGGCATTGAGCGGTGTCTTGGCTTGCTTTTCGCTGTTGGGGCAGCCTGGTGAACTCATAGTCCTTGTTGCGCAAGAAAAAGAGCGAATCTGTCTTGAACTCTCGTATGGTGATATAGCCTCTGGCAGCCAGGTCTACAACCGTAGAGACCATGTCCGAAAGATCGCATTTTTCGTCTATCAGCGTGCCCACTTCAGCCGGTGAAAGGTCCTTAGGCGGCTCCCAATCAACAGCGAGAGCCTGCCTTTTAGCAGCGTCACGACCGAGGTACCACCACATGATGAAGCAAATCGAAAAGGTTAAAGCAGGCAAAACCGCAAGCGGCCACCAGTCTGACACGAGATAGAGAAACTCTTGCCAGTGCGTCGGTTTCTTGATCGAACCGGGCGGCAAGCCGACTACGGCTGTCAGTCCTTCTCCTGGCTCCAGACGTCCGCAAGTAAATTTCGCATTGTCGAGCTCGAGACTATACGGATAGGTCATCGTCGAGCCTTCCTCTCCAATAAAGGACCTGGCGCGGATCTCGCTTTTGTCCTGTACAGGCGGGAACACCACATGCGCCACCACCGCGTCGATAGGCATACGCCACTCGTTGCCGGTCAGGTTGATATAAATCTCGGGACCTTCGTCGAAGAAGTTGATGGCTCGCCGCAGCGTGTAGTGAATGTGATATTGCTGCAATCCCATGATCGTTCTTTTGGGATCGCCGATGCGAATAAAGAGGTCTCTTCCTTGCTGGCTGGCTTTGTGCTGGATGTACTGCCCATTTGCGCCGGTCACATCTTGCAGTTTCAATTCGACCGAATAATTGTTGCCGACCCGTTCATAAACGGTGGGAATGAAGCGATCGATCCCATGGCGGTTGGGCGTATTGAATCGTACGGTGATGTCTTCTTTTATGTCCAGCGTAGAATCAGGCTGCGCGGTAACAGTCGTGGCGAAATTAGTAATCTCATCGGTGGTTGCTGCGGCGACCGCGGCGATGCTCGACGACGATATCCAGGCAAGCACCGCCAGTAGTATCAGCAAAAACGATTTGGAACGCCTGGCTTCTTGAAAACAGATAGACATATTCTTAAATCAGATGACCGAAACGGCAGACACGCTCTTGTAACTTCTCGAAGCACATATTATAGAGTTTCTTCACCACCTTTGAGGACAGTCCGGGATGACAAACGACCCACAATGCCTGATCTGCAAAAGACAAGAAGCCGAGGCGGGGCAGGAGCCTCTTTTCGAGACGAAAAACTTCATTGTGCGCCACTCCCGAGAAACAAATATTCCCGGCTATCTTGTCATCGAAGCGAGGCGTCACATTCTCGATCTCACTGAAGCCGGAGACGAAGAGGCGGCAGAGTACGGGATGCTGCTTAAGCAAGTGATGTCATTGATTCGCAAGCTGAACCGCGCAGAACGCATCTACACATTTTCTCTTGGAGAGGCGGTGCCCCACTTTCACGTCCATGTCATTCCTCGCACCGACAGCCTGCCCCGCTCGTATCGCGGGCGCGGCATCATGTCATATCCCGTGGAGCCCGGATTGAAAGATGAGCAACTGGAGGACGTTTGCAAAAGTTTGCGATACATCCTCAAAACCAGCGCCGTATCTAAGTGATGCAGCGTCCAATCAGATACCCCGCTTAGATCGCTAACAAAGAACCTGATTTGACATTACAATTGACACTATGGTCGGGAAACACCTGGTCTTTCAGGAAAGATATAAATGGAACTACCTCCAAGAGAAGTCCCAGAGGGACTTACTGCCGCCGAATACTACGAACTGGGAATTAGATACAAGTCCATGGGCTGGACAGAACAGGCCAGAGACTCGCTAGTCTTTGCCCAGGAGCTCGCGCCCGACTCCGACATAGCCAAGACGGCCGGCCGTTTCCTGAGGACCAAGCTGCCCAGATTTCCTGTACCCCTTCTGGCGGAACAGAGAAATATCGAAGGCTTCAACCAGATGGCGCTGGGCGATTGCGACGGCGCCAAAGAGACTTTCAAGGCGCTTATCAAAGAATTTCCCGATTTCGAGTGGCCCTACGGCAATTTGTCCGTCCTTTACCTGCAGGACAATCAGACTAAAGAAGCGCGCGACCTGCTTTCCCGGGCGCTGGAGATAAATCCAGACTACGTGAACGGATGGCTGCACCTAGCTGCCGCCAAGGGCATGGACCTTGATTTCAAAGGCGCCAAAGAGTGCGTGAAACGAGCACTGGAGGCCGATCCGACCGATACAGCGGCGATTGCGATGAAGAACGCCCTCGAAAGCGTCACCTAAATATAAGCGAACCCCATACGAATTACATGCAAATCTATACCAGGGCTTGCCTTAAGCCACGCATGATTGTAGTACGGTCAATGTGCGCTTCCGACGTGTAGGAAACTCGCGATTTTGCCCGAATGCCATTCCTAAATGTCATGCGGTGGACCGTCAGGAACTTTGTAAGTGGTGTTGCGATTTTTTCTCTCCTTGCCCCCAGGATGTAGATCATGATTAAACCAGGCGAATCGATGTTAATAGGCGAACTTCTAAGACGTGCCAAGCTCGTCACAGTCGACGATCTCGCTAATGCAATGAAAGTGTCAGGCCAGAGCGGGCTGCCTATCGGTAGAGTGCTCGTGATGCTTGGCATTATCAGAAACGACACGCTCAAAGCAGCAATTCTGGCGCAGTCTCTTGTCAGAGACAGACTGCTCACATTAGAAACCGCTGTTCGCGCCGTTGAAGTAGCGGCTGCCCGCCGACTCAGTTTAACCGACTCGCTCGAGCATCTGGGTGCGCTGGAAGATGTCAGCGAAAACACCAATAAGCTAGGCGAGCTCCTCGTCGGAGCAGAACTCGTCACGCAAAAGCAAGTTAACGATGCTATGCACACCAGCCAACACCTGGGATTGCCCTTGGGACGCATTCTTGTCTTGAAGAACTTCCTCTCCAGCAGCGTTGTGCAAGCGGCGCTCACCATGCAGTCGATGGTGAGAGACCAAGAGGTCACCCGCGAAGATGCCCTCGAAATTTTGAAAGGCGCTATAAGCCACGATTTCAACCTCGATGCATCCATGCTGGCCTTCGGTTACAAACTGGCGGACAGACCAAACATTCGCCTTGGCGAACTGCTTGTTCTCGCTGAAGTAGTATCCGAAGCTGATCTGATTACCGCGCTGGAATATGCGCTCTCGGTCGACATGCTTATTGGTCAGGCCCTCATGCAATCGGGCTTCATTAGCGAAGCCGTTCTTGATGCAGCGCTCGGACTGCAAGAAATGGTGCGCTCGGAAAATATGACTGCCGATGAAGCCGCAGAAGCTTTGAACCTGATCCATCAACATGGTTGGACAGCAGAAACCTCGCTCAGCGAAGTCAGCAAAGCTCAGTTCAAGACAACCAATCTGATCGGATTGGTAGACCTGCTCAAACTGGCAGGGCTCTTGAGCGATGAAGCTTTGAGACATGCAATCACGACCGATGATCGAAAGGTCAAACCATTCGACGAAATCCTTCTCAATGCCGGACAAATTTCAGAAGCTACACTGCACATTGCCGTGCGCTGCCAGTCGATGATCGATGAAGGTAACCTCTCCGTGGAGCAAGCCATCGTCGCCCTGCACCACTGGCAATGGAGCGGCTCGAGCCTGCCGGAAATCATTCAAAAGTTCGGCTGGAAAACCCAGGCAAAACGGCAAATCCAGAGAACAATCCACGATTTGCCCGCTGTTTCCAACCTTGCTGTCCAACCCACCAAGCAAGCAACCTGGGAACCAAAAAAGGACAAAGCCGTCAGTTAGTTCTACGGCCGCATTTTGCGCGTAATTCTTTTTAGGCTCAGCACGTAAGTATTCATCAGCCCGCTAGAAAGAAAAAAATGCGATGCATTTGCTTTCGAATCTAGAACTGGATGCAAGTGCCTGCGCATTTGCTCTTCGTTCAGAAGGCTGAGATATTTCGCCCGCTGGCAAACATTGGGTGGTCTTCTAACCGGCAGGAAAACAGACTCTGAATCTGTGAGTCCAGGTTCAAATCCTGGCTACCCAGCCATATTGCGAAATACAGCCGGACAATTTGCCGCATGTTCGGGGTTATCGTCTACCCGGAAGGACGCCAGTCTCTCAAACTGGAGAAGAGGGTTCGAATCCCTCTAACCCTAATTTCCTTTAGATCACTAGATTAAAAGTCTGAATTCCGGGAATTCATTTAATGGTCAATCTTTGGATGATCTATTCGCGCGGTCAAGTAAGTTTTTGAGGTGGGTTCGCTTTGTCAGTCGAGCAAAGTCAGGAAAAGAAGTGTCCTAACTGCGAGCGCGTGTATGGGCCGGACATGGAATACTGCCCGTTTGACGGCGGCGTGCTCACATCTCCTCTGGCACCCGGCGCAAAGGCTCCGGCTCCCGGTGGTTACTCGGTCGGACAGACAGTTGCTGATAAATACACGATTCTTTCTCCACCCAAGATGGGAAGGCATTGCGGCATTTACAAAGCCCGCGATGTGCAAGCCAATCGCATTGTTGCTTTCCGGGTATTGCACTCAGAGCACAAGAACAACAAAGGTGTGAACACCCGTTTTCAAAATGAAGGCTATCTGCTCAGCTCACTGTCTCATCCGCACATCATCAGCATTCACGACTTCGGCATCACAAAGGAAGGAACTCAATTCATGGCTCTCAAATGGATTGAGGGTCCCAGCCTTTTGGATGTGATGAAGCAAGATAAGAAAGTCGATCCCAGGCGAGTGAGCGTTCTTTTCTCTCAAGCTTGTGATGCGCTTTCCGCTGTTCACCAGCTGATGAAAATTCACGGTGCCGTCTATCCGCACCACTTCTTGCTCACACCGGCTGGAAGCACAGACATCGTTACTCTCATAGATTTTTCGCGCACCCAGTCTCT
>JAYRNY010000492.1:0-4391 GCA_041911975.1 bacterium
ATCATGTCGTTTCAAATGAACCAGAACGAAGACTTGAAATTGGATTTCACCAATGGCGATTTTCTAGTGCTCAGAAAGAAACCTGGAGCAGACGGGTCCTATCAAATCAGCTGCGGATCGGAAGTAATCATCGTTTAGATCTATTTCGCCCGTCTGCTGTACAAACCGAATCGCACAACCGGGGCAGGAAGGAAAGAGTTTCCCTTATCCGGCTCGGTCAAATTATCCTTTGATACCTTCGAGTACGCGCTGTAAGCCGCTGCGCAGGCGATGATATTTGCTGTTGCTCATCAGCTCGACCAGGCGGTTCAATCGAGCTGTCTCCTTTTTCTCTTCTTCATACAGTTTGAGTAGCTTGTGAAATTCCGAATGCAAATGCTGATACTGGCGAATCGAAGGAGTAACCAGTTCGCTTCCCCGCTGCATGCTGTCCATCTCGCCCCAGTAGCGTTCTTCTCTGTACAGCAAAGCTGCCTTCATATGCTTTTGGAAGGTTTCCGGATGCCTATCGATCAGATATTCCAAAAGGGCAACAAAACGAGTATTTTTGGAGCAGCCGCCGTCATGCTTTCTGTAAAAATACAGAGGCTCGGGAACATGGGCTACTTTCCAATCAGACTCGAGCACTCTCAGCATAAATTCCGTGTCGTCGCCGAACTTCATTGTGCCGTCATATACTCCAACTGAGTCATAAACAGCTCTGCGAGCGAGAAACGTATTGGAGGGTGTTTTCATGTTGACTAAGTCAATTGGCTTGAGTGCCGGCGTGTAAACCGCTGTTTGATCACCGAACATTTGAACGTCGGTGAGAACAACACCTACACTTTTGTCAGCAAACAGAGGCAGAGTCTTATTCAAGTAACTGGGATCGAGCTTATCGTCGTTATCCAGAGGTAGAATGAATTCACCTGTTGCATGCTTGAGCGCAGTGTTTTTCACGATCACATAGCCGCAATTCTTATCGTGCTCGATTATCTTGATGGGAAAGCTTTTCGGGGCAGTATTGGCCAGGGCTTCGCGAGCACCGTCAGGAGCCGGAGAGCAATCATCAACAATGACCAACTCAATGTTCGGATAATCAATCTCGGAAACATTCTGAACAGTTTCCCGCAAGAGATGAGGGAAACGATAATGCGGCATGATTATGGAAACTAAGGGCGTATTGTTCACGGACTAGGTACCTAAGCTCACGGCTATGAAGCTGTGCCAGTAATGATAATGCTTGTTTTTCGCATAGTACTTACCGAATTATCAGGTTGAAAGGTGATTAATTCCAACTCACCAGAAAATACCGTGACATCATCACGAAACGAAGCCCTGTTCCGTACTGGCAGGGTGATTGCAGCCAGAAGGCTAGTAAAAATTAACCTACCCGGAGAGGCCAAACTACCACTTGAGCAAATTGAATCTTTCCATATCTACTGTTGAAGTATTTCGGTAGATTGAAAGGACAATTGCCAGTCCGACAGCGGCTTCAGCAGCGGCAACAGTGATGACGAAGATGGCGAAGAGCTGGCCTTTGACCTGAATTGGATCTACATAGCGTGCGAAGGCGACCAGGTTGATGTTTACAGCATTCAGCATCAATTCAATGGACATAAGTACGCGCACTGCGTTGCGTGAAACGACCATGCCGTAGAGACCGATTGAGAATAGAACTGCAGCCAGGGTCAGATACTGAATCAGAGGATGCTGATTCAAAGTCAGAGCAAAGAAACTGCCAACCGTGCCTACAGCCATAATTACCGACGTCTGACCACCCAGAAGTGCAACAGCCGAGCCCAGAAGGACAATCAATATAAAAGCGAGCAATTCGGTGTAGTCCTTCAAGGACCATGCTTCAAGCACCGGTCCCAGACCGAGAAAAGAGACAAAGTGATCGAGACTGCCGGTAGCGTACGCGCTCACGACGAAGAAGACGGCAATTGCGTAAGCTACTGCATAGGACATCGACTGAACTGGGGTTTGGTTGTTTATCGCGGTGGAGCTGGTCATCCTATTTACCTCGTTGAAGCAGCAGGCTCTCGGTCTGCGCCGGTGGGTCCTTCTTCCACCACGGAATACTCGTAATCTTCTTCGCCAGGCTTCTGCGGCTTTTCCGCCTTAGCCAGCATTACCGCTCCGATCAAAGCGGCAAGCAGTAACACAGAAGCAAATTCAAACGGCAGTGAATAATCTGTAGTCAATGCACGTCCAAGCACTTCAACATTGTTTGTTTCCAGCTGCTCACTGCTGAGGGTCCAATTTTCCGGTCTCACGGATAGGTAGATAGTCATGAAAAGACCGACTGCCACCATGAAGGCACCCAGTTGATTGGCAGGAGTAGCAGTGCTGAGCTGGCTTTTCTCCATGCGCGGATTGGTGAGCATCAAAGCGATAACCACGACAAGTGTGATACCTACGGCATAAATCATCAGTTGCGCCAGAGCCAAAAACTGCGCTTGTAAAAGAAGGAATAGTCCGCAAATCGATCCGAAAACACCGATCAAAATGAAGCCACTGCGAATAATCGTCTTGTCCAAAATCACACCATAAGCCAGAGGAATGGCGACCGTAGCCAGAATGTAGAACATCACGCTCTCGACATTGGTCTCAGCCAGCGCTCTGAGCATTTCAAACTGTTCCATACTTCCTTCGTCCCCTCTTGTCTGCGACCATAAGTGTTCGCAGCGTACCTATGATGATTACTCTTTGGGCTTTTGTTCGCCGTCTTTCTTTTCGGTCACTGTCTTTTCTTCAGCAGGCTCTGCCTTCTTTTCCTCGGCCTCACCGGCTTTTTTATCAGCTGATTCGGCTTTCTTTTCAGCCCCATCCGCCTTCTTTTCTTCTTTCGGCTCAGCAGGCTTGGCATCGCCTTCTGGTTTAGCCGCAGCAGCCGGTGTTGCCTCTGGTGCTGGTTTTGTTTCTGCAGCAGCAGCAGCAGCCGGTTTTGCAGCAGCAGCGGGAGCAGCTGGTTTGGCGCCGGCTGCTGCCGGAGCTGCCTTGGCCGGTTTCGGCTTGGGCAGCGGAATTTCTTTGCGGTCGAAGTAATAGCCGGATTCTTCCTGGCTCAATGTCAACTTACGCAAGTCGTATACGAGCGCTTCGCGACTGTACTCGGACATCTCGAAATCGTTGGTATTGATGATACAGCTGGTCGGGCACACTTCAGTGCACAAGCCGCAGAACATGCAAAGTCCGTGGTCGATTTTGAAATCGATCAATTCCAGCTTACTGGTTTCCGGGCTCTTATGGGCTGTAATCTCAATGCATTTGTCCGGGCAGACGCGCTCGCACTGGCGGCAGGAAATGCAGAGGTGCTCACCGGTTTCCGGGTTGACCGTGAGCGCCAGTCTGCCACGGATATGCGTGTCCGGCATCTTGTCCGGATACACCTGAGTAATAGGCTCGCGGAATGTGTGCATCGCCACCGTCTTCAAACCGCGACAGATTTGATAGAGGCTGTCTTTGGCGCGTGTGACTAAACTAAGACCCAACATGTACGTTTACGAACTCCCTTGCAAAGACAACCAAAACGAATACGATGAGAGACAGTGGAATCAAACGCTTCCAGCCAAAATCCATAAGCTGGTCGATGCGGAAACGCGGCAGAGTTCCGCGGATCAATACCGCAAAAAAGACTATTCCATAGACCTTGAGAATCACCCAGATGGCAGCGAAGAGGGTGGGCGGGTCGACTAGCTTGATGGCAATGAGCGGAGTGAGAGCTTGATTGATCATGCTGGACAACTGCGGGCCGCCAAGCTTTGCTCCCAACCATGCCGGTACGGGGCAATCACCGCCGCCGAGGAACATGACGGCAAAAATAGATGCCACTACAAACAAGTTCGTGAATTCTGCCAGGAAAAAGATGGCGAATTTGATGCCACTGTATTCGGTGTTGTATCCGCTTACCAGTTCCGACTCGGCTTCAGGCAGGTCGAACGGAATACGGTTGATTTCTGCACATGCGCCGGTCATATACAAGCCAGCGGCAATAAGAACGCTGGCAATAAGGACGATAACGGCAACGATTGAAAAAACATTCGCCAGTGTTTCCTGCCCGGGCGCGAGACCGAGAGCAGCCATACTGGGAGCGGTATAGCAAGCGGCAAGCACCTGATTGAAGCTCTTCTCGGAGAGTTCTTGCAAAGCCGGTGCGGCGCCGGAAATATTGACAGCCAATGCGCTGTCCAGTCCGCGCAATGCACCACCACCCAGAATATTCCAGTTGAGGATGCCGCCCGACTGCTGCTTCATGATCTCGACTACATCGAGGCTGCCTGCCAATAAACAGACAGTGACGAGCGAAAGTACAAGGGGTATTTCATAGCTGATTGCCTGCGCTGCAGAACGCAGTCCGCCTACAAGAGAGTATTTGTTGTTGCTCGCCCAGCCGCCCATGACGATGC
>JAYRNY010000493.1:0-11209 GCA_041911975.1 bacterium
CCAGTACTTGAATCACTGCTCGAATTGTGCGGGCCGTTGTCCTCTAAGAAGCGCGCTCTGCATAAAGGACGCAAGAGAAGCATGGCCGCATGAATCGACGGCAATCACAATCAGAACGAAGTTGCTCGCGAGCTGCGGCTTCTGCAAAAGACGGGACACCAGCGTGGCTGGTGTCCCGACTCACTCTCCAAACTTTTCGACAAAACCTTAGCAGGCAGAAGAAATAAGCAAGTCTTCGTCAGCAGTTGAGCTAATGACGGCAACCCTCTCCAAACAACCTGGCAGAGAAAGCTCTAGCTTGATTTCCGCGAGCCCGGCGCAAGCAGCCAACCGGTCTCGAATCTTTACCACTTGCACCAGGTCGATGTTGTCGGGCGCAAAGGAGTAAGCGATTCTAAGAGCGCCATCGACACCACTCCCGCTCTGGTCGCCGCAGAAGGCTTCCTTTGTGAGGTGATTCTGAGAGATCATGAAGCCAAGCTTCATCATCGCCAGATCGCGAAATTCCTTGCCGACAAACTTCTTACTCAACTCCGTAAGCGGCTCTCCATATGAGCGCAACCAGTCCAATTCAGAAAGCAGTTGGGCATTGCGATTTGCTGATTGCTCGAAAGATTCCATCGCTTCTCGGTATTCCCCAGGCCAGAGATCGGCGAGCTCTCTCAGGCTGTTTTCGCATAAAGAGAAAAGATTGGTCTTGTCGATCAGGCTGTTGATGTCGCGCTTCCTGGACTTCTTTCCTTCTCTGAGAACTACACTGCGAATCAGATTTTCAATTTCAATCTTTCTCCTTTCCATATCGGCAATCTCAGCTGCAAACTTGTCGTTCTGTCCGTATTGACCGGCAGCTACAAAATGTTCAATAACGCGCACTGTTTTGGCAATCGCGATCAAGAGGGCGCGCATGGCGAATCCTCCAAAGTCGGCTTTCTCGGCGCGCCCGACCACGGCCGACCTGCCAATTCCCAGCATCTCGCTTCTAAAGCCACTTCGCAGCGCGTTCTTACCCAGCTTTTCAAATCTATCTACTTGAGGTAAGAGCTCAAACAATTGCCCGAGGCGATCCGCATTAGAGATCAAAATAGGCTCCTGGAGCTGTCCTCCGTCACTTGATCTTTTTCTCGTGGCGGGCCTTTCAACAGTGAAATGATGAATCTCGTTGACTAGTGTTTGCATGCTCGGGCCGCTCCTTTGTAAACGTAACGCACGCGGTGGTGCCACTACCTCCGGTTGCAGGAGGAAAGGCGGTGTTCGCCTGCCTATCTAGCAGAAAAGCCACCGCGGGCACAGGAATGGCGCACTATCAGCGCTGGGAATCTTCACTTTTCATTTGAGCACAAATGCGAGAATTGGCAAGTAGGTGACCGCATGAGAATTCTGCAAAAATGAGCCAAAGCGTATCTGGTGCCCGCTTCCAGGCACTCAAAAAAAATTTCTTCAAAAGGCTGATGCAATCAGGCTTTGCAATGATTTGCGCCAACTGCGCGAGCAGTATTTTTCCAGCTAGCGCAGACATGACTGTTCCTGCGACATAGACCTTGACACCATTTGTGGTGCTCACTCTTGGACAATATTGTCTACCTTCTTGTCTGAAGACGGTTCGGTAACTGTTGGATTATTGAGCAATTTTGGGAATAACGTTTGTAAGTTAGCAGCCATCCAAACAGTTCAGCACGCATAAGAAGGAACCGGCAGCAATGTCGACTTCGCGCGAATCAAGACAGGCAAGTTGACAGCGCTAGCGCTAAGTGTGGACAGGCAATCATCATATTGGTGCACTGACAAATTTTAGCGTTGCAAGAGTGAACGACCGAAATCCCGCAATGACTGGTGCGAGCTGGCAATGTCAGGAACAGCAATCTCACACGAATGCTAATTCTCCGCATGATTCTCGGCTCGATATTCATTTGCAAGTCCAAATTTCCGGCAGCAGTCGCGATTTCAGGCATCGAATAGTGGGCGCTGCCGGCATTTGAAAATGAATGCGCACGAACGGCAAACTGCAATCGATCGCTACGGCGTGACTAACCTGAATGGACTAGCCGACTGGGCCGCAACACAATTCAAACAACCCCCAACCACAAACGCCGACAAGCTTGGAAAGAAGCTTGAAGCAAGCTCCGTTCGTGTTTCAGTCCTGGGCAATATTGCATGCTTCTTTTTTCAGCGCCCGGCGCATATGGGCGAAACTTCCACAGTAGATTACACGGATCAAAAACACTTGTTCAAATAACATCTGCGTGTGAGAAAATCTGGCTTGGTTCAAGCAATGGAGTTTCGACTGCCCCGGCTCAAATGCAAAGAGAAGAACATGGAAAGCACTGAAACCATTATCAGCAAAGCACAAGCTCTACAGAACGAGACAGTCGCTCTGCGCCGACACCTGCATCGACACCCGGAATTGAGCTTCCAAGAAGAAAAAACAAGTCAATTCGTCGCTGAAAAACTCTCCGCACTGGGTTATCGAGTCAAAACAGGCATTGGCAAAACCGGCGTGATTGCCGATCTCAGTGAAGGAAAAGCTGTTGCCATTAGAGCAGAGCTCGACGCTCTATCAATCAATGAAAATAATCGCACTGCTTACAGCTCCGACACGGCAGGAGTCATGCATGCCTGCGGGCATGATGCCAATATGGCCTGTGTCCTGACGGCAGCCAAGCTGCTTGCCCTCGACAAGCCCGCCGGCAACGTGCGCATCTTAATGCAGCCGGCGGCAGAGGAATCGTGCGATGAAGAAGGCAAGGCCGGTACCGTAAGAATGATCGAGGAGGGCGCCCTCGATGACGTTTCCTGCATAATTGCTCTGCATTTGGATGCTACCATTGCACCGGGCAAAGTTGGAATCATCGCAGAACCGCCGCAGGTAGCGGCAGACGGCTATAAAATCACTATTCAGTCCGGCAGTGGTGGTGACGCATTGCAGATTGCCAACATCGTGGCAGGCAAAATCTACGAAATCTGCAAGCATGGCGAAAAGGAGAACAAGGGAGCCACCATCAAACTCACATCCATGCAAAGCTCCAGTTCAAATGCCGACCAGCCATCTGAACATGTCGAATTGCAGGGCTCACTTACCGGCAAGAGCAAAGAGGTTCGCAGGACTCTTATGAATGACCTGGAGCAGGCTTGTCAGATAGCCAGATCAATGGGAGCGGAATGCAGCATCGAATACCGCCTTTTACGACACGGACCGGCGAATTCTCCTGAGATCTCAGAGTTGATGCGCGCAATCAGTTGTGAATTCTTGGGAAAAGAGAATGTAATTACAGTCAAGCGCAAGACATGGACTGAAGACTTCGCTTCCTTCACGCATGTTGTACCAGGTGCTCTTATCCTGCTGGGTGGTGAGATCGCCAGTAATCGAAGAAGCCACCACAGCGCCACCTTCGATATTGACGAGTCCGGCTTGTATCTGGGTGCTGCAATTCTGGCCGAAACGGCTCGCCGATTGATGGATCAATAAATCCAGAACTAACCGAAATGCTAAAAGACATTCGTGTTCCATCGTCCGGACCGGCAATGTCATCTTTGCGTTCATATTTTTGCCTGGACTCTTTTGAACATCTGATTGCGATATCGCGCAAAGCGGCAGCTGTAATTTTTCTGTAATACCTCGCAGTTGTGTGCAACTGAGCCGCTGTAATGTTTCTGTAATAGCTTGCTTGCTGCGTCAGCCCAATTTCTCCAACTTTTTTTTGGACAATAGCGCAACATTTGTATTCGCGTTTCAGTCCAATACCGCCCCTGCCTGATTTGCCGTTCTTGCAGCCGGAGACAGTCGGCTCCAATTTGATTTGCAATGCGGCGATGACCTTTGTTAGGAAAAATCATCTTTCGTTCATTCGGCCAAGCAGGGATACAGCACCACAACACAACCTCCTACCATCATCGCTACCTCAGCCCTCTCAGCAGCCGACTGAGCGATCGCCATCGCACGATAACCCCGACCAAATTCGAACTGCCAGGGCCAGGGTTGCCCATCGGCCTGGCACCAAGAATGAGGTTTGGATCAAGTGCGAAAAAGCAGGAGCTGGTACCCGACCTGCCGGCTCTTTGAACCGTCAAACACAGCGTCCGTTTGCGGCCGCTACAGACTCAAAAGGAGACATTACCATGGGATCGCACGAACTTGCGCTCCTCTACACAAAGGTTCCAGGCACCATCGATCGGCGCGGAACCGACTACACACTTCCCGAATTCTCACCGGCGGATCCCGAGATGTTAAAGGGGCTGACCATTGCAATCATGACCGCTGATTGTCCGGAGCTGCCAGAGATTGAAGTGCCGCTGCGCTATCTCAAGGATCGCGGCGCCAGCGTCCAGATCGTCGGACAAGACTGGATCTTCCAGTACCGCGATCCGGCTGGCATGATCGTGATTGGTGAATGGCTGGCAAGCGATCTGGCCCTGCAGGCCGACCTCTCAATCACGCAGGCCAGAGCCCAAGCTTTCGATGCGTTGATCATTCCGGGCGGTGCCTGGAATCCCGACATGCTCAGGGGTGATGACAATGCGCTCGCCTTCGTACGCGAGTGCTATGAAAAAGGCATGCTGATTGCTTCCTTGTGCCACGGTCCGCAAGTGCTGATCAATGCCGAGGTGTTCCCTGAGGGCACCCACATTACAGGCACCGGTAGCATTCGTAAGGATTTGCGCAATGCAGGCTTCACCGTGCACGAAAGCGACGCAGTCGTATTCGACGCCCAGGGCCGATTGATTACAAGCCGCGACCCCAATGACCTCGGCGCCTTTTGCGAAGAGATTGGACATCGCCTGCGGCCCGGTAAGTTAGAGAAGACAGAGACAACAGGGACGACTGAGCCAACTGAAAGGAACACTTCCATGACCGTCAAGGTCGGCAACATCATCTACGTCCCAGAGAGCGTCACCTTACCTGGAGTGGTCGAAGGTGACAAACTGGAGGTAACCGCGGTCGATGAGCGCGTGCACTTCAAAGTGCTTGCCGCACACTCGCCTTCTCGTGTCGGCAGCGAATATTCGGTGGAAACTGCCACTGTCACCAGCCTGATCGAGCAGGGTGCACTCACAGTAGCTTAGCCTGCCGGCGTTCCAGTCGGCTGACCTAGTCAGTACTCAAACCGTCTCTTACCATGACGGAAACAGCGAACTTGAGAGCCCCAGTGCTCTCAAAAATGCCGACTTGCACTATTTCTTATAGTAATGTCAACTGACGCCGCCGCCAATTCCACATGCACTGTCTGTGAAACACTGACTGCAACTGCGTTTCTATTGTGGAAACCCTGGTTTGTCCCAAATGTTTACCTGCCGAAGGTGGCGTATGGTTTAATTGCGGGGCGCCTGTTCGCCGATCTGTCATGCAAGTAGGCAAACAATCGGAAAAAATTCCACAAATACGTGATGAGCGCCTACTAAGCGGATTACAACATGAGACTGGGGCACAAAGTAACGCTGTTAGTCGCCATACCAATTGCATGCCAGATAGCATTTGTATTTTATGTCTACAATGTGGCAAAAGATGCCGGTCTGGAAGCTCAACGGGCAAATAGAGCACGTGAACGAGTTGCGCACCTGAGTGCTTTGCTGAAAATTATTGTCGATGCAAATAGCGACATTGTTGCCAACGGCTGGAATGACTTTGTCAGACAGCAGGTGAAAACGCGTACACGATTTCAATCAGAGGTAGCCGTCCTTGAAGGATTATCCGCCGATGTCCCGTCTGAACGCCAGTCATTGAGAAAAATAGAAGCGGATATTGAAAAAGGACTTGAATGTTTAGCGCTTGCAGATCCGCTTGTTCGCCGGAGCGAGTTTGAGGAGTCTCGCGAGTACATGCGCAAACTCAAAGTCATCAATGAATTTTTGTGTCGAGATATCGAGAAGGCAATTTTAAAGGAGCGCGAAATTACGGAGACTAGCCCTGCCGTTCAAGCTGAAAACATGACTCGCTTGCAGCAATTGCTGATTGCCGGCATTAGCGCCAATCTCGTAATTACCCTGGTATTGGCGATGCTGTTCAATAGAAGTACTGCCATTCGTTTTTCCAAGCTAATGGATAACACAGTGCGCTTTTCTGCAGCTCGACCGCTCCATCAGCCACTGGAGGGTAATGATGAGATAGCCGAGCTCGATCACGTTTTCCATAAGATGACCGCGGCTCTTGCAGAATCAGCCAAAAGAGAACACCAACAGCGGCTCGAGCTCGATCACTTGAAGCAAGACTTTATCCTCATGGTCAGTCACGATCTAAAAACACCGCTCTCTTCTGTGAAGAACTTCCTGGAAATGCAGTCGCTGGGAATATACAAAGTCGACGAGATGGGCAAGCGCTTGCTACCACCCCTTTTGAAAAGCCTGGACAGACTGGAGAGTCTGGTCAACGAGCTTATCGATCTGGAAAGATTTGAGTCGGGGCACATGAACCTGTTGCTCACAGAAGTGAAGCTTTCTGATGTTCTGGAACAGACCCAGGAAGGGGTTCGTTTTTTGTCCGAACATTTGGAAGTCAGTGTGATGGTGCCAAAAACTGATGCGGTTCTGACTGCCGATGCCAATCGTCTTGTCCAGGTTATGGTGAATATAACAGCGAATGCAATCAAGTTTTCTCAACCACAGAGTCAGGTTATCTTGAATGTTCTCGAATCAGCTGAGTGGATCGAGTTAACTGTCAAAGATCAAGGACGAGGAATTCCAGCCAATATGCAAAAGTCCATTTTTGAAAAGTTCAAACAAATCGAATCCTCGGATTCATCAGAAAGGGGTGGCAAAGGGCTGGGTTTGCCAATTTCCAAAGCAATTGTTGAGGCGCATGGCGGTTCAATAAGCGTGGAAAGCGAGGTAGGTATTGGCAGTGAATTCCGGATCAGGCTACCGCGAACACCTCCAGTAGATGGATAGGGAGATGCACCGGCGAAGACCAATTTCGGGTTGCAGTCACTCCTGACCTTCCGCGAGCCGCCGTAGCCGATAGCCGACGCCATAGACTGTTTCAATAATAGACTCCATCCCTTCAACCTCCAGACGCTGCCTCAATCGTGACATGCATGTGCGCACCATCTCTGGACCGCCATCATCACTGGATTTCCACACATTCTTGAGAAGGGTTTCAGCACTGAAAATGCGGCTGGGATTGCGAAGAATGTATTCAAGCAGGGCAAACTCCTTAGGCAGTAGTGAAATCTCGCCACCGGATACGGTTACTCGGTGATTTTGGATGTCGAGACAAACATAGCCATATTTCAGCACGTCCGTTACTGCGCCGGTTGACCTTCTCAAATGCGCCCGCACGCGTGCACCCAATTCCAGGACGTTGAACGGCTTCGTCAAATAATCATCAGCTCCCGAATCAAGTCCTGCTATGATTTCATCGCTTCTATTGCGCCCGGTGAGGATTAGAACAGGCAGAGCTAAACCCTCTGCCCTCAAGACCTTGAGAATTTCCAACCCACATATATCAGGCAGTCCAAGGTCCAATATCATCAAATCAAACTGCCCTGTGCGAACGCGTTCAAACGCGTGTCTTCCACTTTGCACATGTTCAACGCAGTGCGACTCCTTTGAAAGGAAGTCTCTGATAATGCTTCCTTCAGTGGTATCGTCCTCAACAACCAGAATGTTGGACACAAAAAGATTCCTTCCGCCTCTGCATCATCCTACAAGTATGCCTGCAATTCATAGAACGTGGACAATGCACATCTTGCATTTTTCACAACTGCCAGGATTTTCGCCCCTCAGTGCTTTCTCTCAAACCCGGCATTTGCCATTAACGGTCGGATTTAATCAAACTGTCCGAGGATGGCATGAAGTCCCTAAAATTTGCCTGCAAATTTGCCACTCGCCGCCAACTTCCTCTCTTGATCCAGGCCAGCCTCGTGACAGCCGTTAATACAGCAGGGACTCAGATCATGTAAATACACATGATCATGGTTCAGAGATCACTGCCCAGGTACTTTGTCAGCAGGCAAAGCGATGATTCATTCGCCGATTGCTTAAGCACGCTCGATCCGTGCCACGCCATCGACAGTTTCTTCATTGGCGGCAGGCACATGGAAGAGCGCGAGTGGGTTGTGACCATCGACTCGGCCGGCTACCTGAAAGCGACGGACGGCGAAAACCTGGGTAATCTGCCGGCTAATGTCCAGCAGGATCTCGCCTTCAACGAAGTGATTGGCAGCGCCGCCAGCCGCACTCTCGACAGTTCACACGTATATGTCTTTTACCTGGAGGCGCTCGAACAGCCGCCTGAGACGCCGGGGCTGAACGATCCCGTCTACCTCTACGGGACCCTTTACGGACCATATCCGTCCTCTTCCAGCGAGAGCGCGCGCGGCATAGACGGGCAACTCACCGTCAATCGCATGGACCTGCTTGCCGGTCTCGTCGATTCCGCCAAATTCGCATTCAACTACCAATCGGTCGGCAACGAGACGCAGCGCTGCTTCAACCTGCTTTTGCCCGGTGACAGAGAAGAGGAAATTGCTCAGGGCAAAGGGCTGGTCATGGCGTATCCGCTCATGCCGGCAGAAGTCGTAATGGGCGAGCCGTGGAATGAGATTGTCGTCTCCGGGCTTATCTACGACGTTCTTTCGGCGCTCAAGGAAGATCTCGAAAAGGAAAAAATCAATCACCCCTTGCGCAGCACTACGCTGCCTGTGCCCAATCGCGCCTGGCTCGAGCAACAGTTAGAATCAAACGGTTACAGCATCAAAGGAAACATCGCCACGCGGCTGCCGGGCGCCAACACCGGCATTCCCAAAATGCTTTCTTACGCGCTAGGGCATTTGATCAAGGACAAAACAACACTGCCGCCGCAAGGGACAATTGACGATTTCATTGCCATTGCCGAGACTACAATCCACAATCTGCAAGGTTTTCCGCCAACCCGGCTGAAGGCTTTGCGCAATCGTGTTCGCGCCGTATCCGCAGAAGCTCGCGCTCAGGGCTCGCGAGCCAAAACCGCTCCGCCCCGACCGGTTCGAATCCCCGCCGGGCAGGCGTTTCCCGCCCAAATGGGCAATGCACCGGCAGCTAAAAAGGTCGACTGGATGCAGGACTTCATCTCCAAGCACCGCACCCAGGGAGCCGGAGAAACACGCCTGACGACCATGTCCGGTTTAGCCAGTTCGCGCGCTGCAGAGCCCACAAAAAAGCCGGCGAAAGCAGAAACGAAATTAAATGCTAAACCCAGCTGGATGAGCGATTTTGAGAGCCAACCAGTGGGAAAAGAGAATATCAAACCTAAGACACAAGAAGACCAAAAAGAGAAGAAAAAACAAAAACCAGTCGAGAGCGGCGACGAGAAATCCGACAAAAACTCCAATGAGAATTCGAGCCGATTTTCAAAAAAACATGCGGACTGGATGAAAGATTTCGAATAAAGAAACACTCAGAAGGAAGCCCGTTTACGCACAACCAACAGGTAAAACAGCCGATGACTAAAGTTCACGAAAGACCAGTAGAACCCTTTTCAGACATTCACTGCGAGCATGGCGAAGTGAGAGCGACTCTGTTGCACGATCCGACGGTGGAAGGGCTGGACATGGCCATCTACCTGGACGGCTCGGGCAGCATGAGCGACGAATATGAATATAAGAAAGGCGGCCAGGGCATCTTGGATTGGCTCTTCGGCAAACCACCCACAAAAGTAGACAACACCGTCGAGCCGCAAGTTCGCTGGATTTTAGAATACCTGGCCACCAAAGATCGCAATGGACTCTTGCGCGTTGCCTACTGGGCAACCGGCACTGCAGGCTCGATTGAAGTAATCGGCGAATTGGAAGGAAAAGACGTCCACAAATCCGTTTTCCCCGGGCCCAAGAAATTCGGCAACCAGACGACACTCAAGCCGGCGATTGAAGACTACGTCGAATATCTGGAAGAGCAAATGGCACACGGAGCCCGTCGCGGCTGTGCCGTATTCATCACCGACGGCGTCATTCACGACGCGCATGAAGTGAAAAAATACTGCGAATACCTGGTCAAATTGATGACCATAGGCAAGCTGCCGAAGATGAACTTCATTCTCGTCGGCGTCGGCAAAGACGTTGATGAAGAGCAAATGGAAGACATCTGCCACGAAGAATACGAAGGCTTCGGACACCTCTGGTGCCACCGCATCGCCGAAGAAGTAAATCAAGTGGCTGAGCTGGTCGCAGTGCTCGTCGATGAAAGCATGACTGTCGCATCAGGCGGCACCATTACTGACGACAAAGGTAATGTGCTGGCTCGCTACGAATCGCGCCTGCCCGCAATTCTCGAATTCAAAATCCCGGAAGGAGCGCACAGCTTCACACTGGAAGTAAACGGTCAAAAATTCACTCAACCGCTTCCAGATGACGACGATGATGACGACCACCACTAAACGGAGATCGTAGTGGCGCATTGTATGCGCCCTCCAATCATCGAAGCGTAGGGGCGGCTTACATGCCGCCCGCCTGAAACGGAAACCTTCCTCGGATCACAAGTTCCAACAAAAAACACTGCAGCGGTGTCATCGAAATCCGCTACAAAGAAGGACAAAAATGAGTCACAAACACGAAACTATCGTTAAGCCATTTTCCGATGTGCACAACAAAGGCGGCAAAATTCTCGCCACCTTGCTGCACGATCCGACCATCGAAGGTCTCGATGTGGCACTGTACATGGACGGCTCCGCCAGCATGGAAGACGAATACGGACCGCGCGGCGTGCTTGCAAAACTGGGCGGCGTGCGCAATCAGGTCGAGCCGCAAATGCGATGGATGCTGGAATATCTGGCAACCAAAGACAAAGACGGCATTCTGCGTGTTGCCTACTGGGCAACCGGAGATGGCTCACAGATAGAGGTTGTAGGTGATCTCACCGGTGTTGAAGCAAAAGACTACAAGTTCCCCGGCCCCAAGTTTTACGGCAAGGGAACAGTCATGCTGCCGGTCTTGCGCGACTATGTTACGCACATCAAAAACCACACCGACAAGCACATCAAACGCGGGCTGGCTGTAATCATCACAGACAGCCAGATCTACGACCCCGATGACATCAAGGCATATTCAGCGCAAGTGGCGAAAGAAATCGAAGCGGGCCGCCTGCCAAAGCTCAACTTCGTTCTTGTCGGCGTCGGCGAACAAATAGATGAAGAGCAAATGGAAGAGATCTGCCACCAGGAATACCCAGGTGTTGGTCACCTCTGGTGCCATCGCATTGCCGACAAGATGGAAGAAATGGCAGAGCTGGTCGCGGTTCTCGTCGACGA
>JAYRNY010000494.1:0-4471 GCA_041911975.1 bacterium
CAACGTTGTATTCCTGAATTGCGGTCATAATCCTGCTAGAGCATAAAATATCAGTTGGATCTCAAGACATTAAAGCCTAGCAGATGCGGTAAATTATGCTATGAACCTACGAAAGGTTCGCGGGTGATTTGCGAGTCCGGCGCCGTGGCGAAAATTCTGATTGTTGAAGATGATGAAAGTCTCTCGCGCATGGTGTCCGAGTGGCTTGTTGGCGAGCACCATCATGTCGAGTGCAGCTTTGACGGTGCCGATGCTCTGGAGAAGTTGCAGTACTACGAATTCGATATGATCATTCTCGATCTGAATCTGCCGACGATGGGTGGCATAAAAATTTTGAAGGAGTTTCGTGCGTCTGGCAAACTAACGCCGGTGCTTATCCTTACCGGACAGGATAAAATCGAGGACAAGGAGCTTGGGCTGGACACAGGCGCCGACGATTATTTGACGAAGCCTTTTCACATGAAGGAATTGTCTGCTCGCGTGCGCGCTGTTTTGCGCAGACCTTCTTCTTATGCAGGCGATAAGCTTACCGCCGGAGGGTTGGAGCTAACTCCCGGGACTCACAGCGTCAAAGTAAACGGCAATGAGATTTCACTTTTGCCCAAAGAATTTGCTCTCCTCGAATTCTTGATGCGGCATCCCGACCAGGTCTTCAGTGCGGATGCTTTGCTCAACCGTGTTTGGGCTTCGGCCTCCGACTCCAGCATCGACGCTCTGACGACTTGCGTAAAACGGCTCAGGAAGAAGATTGATGTCGACGGTTCGCCATCTTTTATAAAGACGGTTCACGGTGTCGGATACAAACTAAATACCGAGTAGGGGCGCGTTGTATGCCCCCCACGAGTTTCAACATCCCCCCAAAAGGATGTAGGAGAGCCGCGTGAAAGCTCTCCTACGAGTAAGGTAGTTAGGATCAATAAGAATTTTTGGTGGCTAGTTTTTTCCTTTACCGTAGAGTTGTGCTTTTACTAACAGTTTTTGAGATCGAGAGCCGCCTCCTGCAGCTTGACCGTATGCGCTGTCTCCATTGTTTCCATAACTCAAAACACCGACGCAGTCTTGCGACGTCGTGTCGCGACCGGCAGATGCCAATTGACCTTTTGCGTGCTTGAAGCGTACATTCGCGCTTACCGCTGTCTTGGCTGCCATCTCTTCAGCCGAGTACTGAGCTCTGTGGTTTTCCGGCAATGGCGCAGATTTGCACTTCATGCTTGAGTGACTGCGATATATAGGTAGAGGGGCGGAGTTATTGACGCCCTTGCCTGTACGTCGAGAGCTGGTCATTTGTGTGTATCGTGTTTGGGGGTCCCAATAGAATTGTCCAAGGTTAGGAGACGTCCTGACCAAGCCTTGTTCCCAGCCGGCTACCCGGTAGGAAGTTCTCTGGGAATGGGTGGTGACGACATCTTCCGCTTGCTGCGCTTGGGCAGGAGCGGCGACTAAGAACAAGCTGAAAACTGCGAGTATAGTGAGGATTGCGAAGCAAAGCTGTCGCTTAGGATCGTGCACACTCATTTAGTTTTTCCTTTAGTAATTAGAATCTGACAGGGGCGGTGTTTAATACGGAAAGAGTGCGATTTCCTGAATCATGCCACTGAAAGATTGCAAACTTGTTTCAACGGAGAGACTGGGGTTGGCCTTAGATTAAATGTAATGACGCCAGGGTGAAAAGAACGTGAACATTCATCCCAGTCCCAAATATCTCAGATTACCGGCGCCCGTTTCCCGCAAAAACCGTTCAAAGTGGTCGGGGTTGTGTTCGAAAAATGCTCTAAATTATGAACCACTTTCTTTAAAAGATAGCGCGAATTTCGACTATTATTGTCTGCGGACTCGGCAGCCGCCGACATTACTAACAGATATCCCCTGAGTCGAAATGCGCATCTTACCCGGCAAGCCTCATCCATTAGGAGCTACGTGGGACGGGCTTGGCGTCAATTTCGCCATTTTTTCGGAAAATGCGGCGCGCGTTGAGCTGTGCCTTTTCGATTCGCCTGATGCGCGCCACGAGTCGATTCGCATTGAGATGCCCGAGTACAACAACCAGGTTTTTCACGTCTATCTCAAAGATATTCGCCCCGGCCAAATTTACGGCTACCGAGTGCATGGACCATACGACCCGGAAAAAGGGTTGCGGTTCAATTCCTCTAAAGTCGTTCTCGATCCCTATGCCAAGTCGATTGCGCGCGACCTCGTCTGGGACGACAGTCTCTTTCCTTACACTGTCGGTCACAAGAAAGAGGACATGCATAAAGACGAGCGCGACAATGCGGCGTTTGCGCCTCTGGGAGCAGTTGTCGACCCGTCCTTTACTTGGGGCGATGACAGGCTCCTGCAGACTCCCTGGCACAAAACAGTCATTTACGAAGCGCACGTCAAAGGACTGACGGCGCTGCATCCGGAACTTCCAACTCACTTGCGAGGCACGTATGCGGCGATTGCATCGGAGCCAATCATCAAGCATTTGAAGAGTCTCGGAGTGACGGCAATTGAACTGATGCCGATTCATCATCGAGTGGACAACCAGAACTTGGTCAAAGCAGGATTGGCAAATTACTGGGGTTACAACACTCTCTCCTACTTTGCTCCAGATATTCGATACTCGCATTACAAAGGCTCTGTTGATGCGGTACGCGAATTCAAAATGATGGTGCGTGCGTTGCACGCCGCCGGCATCGAAGTGATACTAGATGTGGTGTACAATCACACAGCTGAAGGAAATCATTTGGGACCCACGTTGTCTTTCCGTGGCATCGACAATACCAGTTATTACCGCACCATGGCAAAAGATCCGCGCTTTTACATGGACTATACGGGATGCGGCAATACGCTCAACATGATGCACCCACGCGTGTTGCAATTGATCATGGACAGTTTGCGTTATTGGATCCAGGAAATGCATGTTGATGGTTTCCGGTTTGATCTTGCCAGTGCATTGGCGAGAGAACTCTATGACGTCGACAAACTGAGCGCATTTTTTGATGTTATCCAGCAAGACCCCGTTGTTTCGCAGGTAAAACTGATCGCAGAACCCTGGGATATCGGCGAAGGTGGATATCAGGTCGGTAACTTCCCTGTCTTGTGGACGGAATGGAACGGCAAGTACCGTGACTCGGTGCGACAATTCTGGCGCGGCGATCCGAACATGCTCGGCCAGATTGCTACCCGCCTCACCGGCTCCAGCGATCTTTACGCGCACAGCGGACGTAGTCCGCACGCATCAATCAATTTCGTCACTTGCCACGATGGATTTACGCTCAGAGATCTGGTCAGCTACAACGAAAAGCACAACCTGGCCAATTTGGAAAACAACCGTGACGGCGAAAACCATAACAACGGTTGGAACATGGGTGTCGAAGGCGAGACGGACGATGAGGACATCATCAACCTGCGCCTGCAGCAGCGAAGAAATTTCCTGGCAACGCTGATGCTCTCTCTCGGAGTGCCGATGATAAGCGGCGGCGATGAAGTAGGACGCACACAGATGGGCAACAATAACGCTTACTGTCAGGATAACGAGATCAGTTGGACCAGATGGGACTTCAGTGAAAAGGAAAGAGAATTTCTCACCTTTGTTCAAAAGCTCGCCGCGATCAGAATTGCACAACCGGTTCTTCAACGCAGGAAGTTCTTCAAAGGACAGATTCGTGTTGGACCTTCACAAACCAAAGACATCATCTGGCTCAATGTTGACGGCACAGAAATGAAACAGGCCGATTGGGAAGATGAAGAAAGACGTCATCTGGCGGTCATCTTTGAAGGCGGCCACATGGAAGAGATGGATGAGGAAGGCAATGAAGTCACTGGCGAAACATTGTTGCTTCTTCTCAATTCACATTGGAAAGAGAAGAACTTTCACTTGCCTCCCAGTCAGGTCGATAAGTATTGGCGCATGTTTGCTCCGCAAATGATGGATAAGACGTGGAAGCTATTGGTCGACACGACAGGTACACTCAGCCCGAGTTGCTGGCAGCCGCAAGATCAGTTCAAACTCGGACCTCGTTGCATGGCACTCTTCGTGTTGCAAGACAAAGACGAGAATACGTTGCCTGATGCTCTATAACAAATTCGATGCTCTATGGTGTCTCGGTGGCTCGCCGACGTTGGACGGTATGTACGCCGCCCCTACAGTTGGAATTTGAGGTAATTAGAAGTGAAAACCTACAACGATGTGACCGTTCCGAATTTCATGTACGGCACCGCCTGGAAAAAGGACGCGACCAGGGGGCTTGTCGAGCTTGCTGTCGAATCTGGTTTCACCGCCATCGATACCGCCAATCAATTGCGGCACTATTATGAAATCGGCGTCGGCGAGGCGCTTTTGGAACTGGCAAAGAAGGGAGTAAAGCGAGAGTCTTTGTTCCTTCAAACCAAGTTCACATCAATCGATGGACAAGGTGATCACACTCCTTACGATTGCCATGCAAACCTCACCACCCAGGTGAACCAATCGATTGATAGTTCGCTTCAG
>JAYRNY010000495.1:0-3014 GCA_041911975.1 bacterium
AGGAATTGATCGCGCTGGTAAAACAGGAAAAATTGGACGTAGGTCTTGCCACCGATGGTGATGCAGATCGTTTTGCAGTGATTGATGAAACCGGAACATATTTATCGCCCAATCAACTGCTCTGCCTGCTTACGCGCCACCTCGTCAAAAACCGCGGCGTGAAAGGCGCCATCGTTCGCACCGTCGGTACCACACACCTATTAGACAGGTTGGCAAAACTCTACGGGCTCGAGTTAGTTGAAACCCCGGTCGGCTTCAAATGGATCGGCGAACAAATGCGCCAGAAAGACGTCCTCATCGGCGGAGAAGAGTCGGGCGGTGTTTCCGTCAAAGGACATATTCCGGAGAAAGACGGCATTCTCGCCAACCTGCTGGTATTGGAGATGATGGAGTACGAGAAGAAACCACTATCAAAAATCTGGCAGGATCTGGTCGCCGAAGTGGGCTCTGATTTCGTGGCAAAACGTGCTGATATGCACCTCACAGCAGCCACCCAGAAGGCATTACTGGAGCGATTGAGCAAGTCGCCTCCTGATTCTATAGCGGGTGAAAAAGTCGCCAAAATTGGTCGCTCTGATGGATTAAAATTCTATCTCGACGACTCTACATTTGTGTTGCTCAGGCCGTCCGGCACAGAACCAATAATGCGCCTCAGCTACGAAGCGCCCAACGCTGCTCGACTGGAAAAGGTCATGGCGGACTTTAAAAAACAAGCCGAATCCATTCTAAAAGAGCTCAATGAGCCCGCAAAAGCAACGCGCTGAAGCAGGGTCTCAAAATAGGCAGGGTAGGCAATGCAGCCCTCCTCCAGGTAGGCAAAATGCCGCCTCTACTGGCATTCCAGGCGCCGGCTTAATAAATTAGCCGACCGGACTTTTTAGCCCTTGACTGAGCTGGTAATATTTCTTGCCAGGAGACACGAGCCATGCCAGAAAAGATTCTGCCAGAGCACAAGAAGCGCCAGAAGATGATCCGCGAGGTACTGATTGCGGTCGTCACACTGCTGGCTATGTACCAGGCAGGCCGATCGATATACGGCAGCATTGAGCGCCAGATTTTCCTGCACAATCAGGAAATCGCCCTCAAGCAGGGTGAGAAACAAGCGCAAGAGGTCAATAAAGAGCTCAGAGAAGGACTGTCCAGCTATCGGTCGTCTGACGGCATCGAGCGGCTGGCACGCGAGCGTCTCAACCTCGCCGGCCCTGATGAAATGATTGTCCGCATCGGCAAGTAAGAGAGTTTTCCGACTCCTTTTTACAGAGCCTGGCGTGCTCCTTGTGCGCCTAGACCATCATGACGTGGACTTCGCCCCATTCGGCAATTCAGTAGCGATTAAGCCATTAAAACTCAATAGGTGAATAGGCATGTCCTTTAGCAGGGTTTTCACCAGTTACAGGAGAGAGCGCCTGGGCTAGGGTAGATAAAGGCACTTTCCGCTGCCTGGAATTCAGACTTTGCCTTGCTTGCTCTTACAGGTGAAGACTCATGCTTCATTCGAAAACACCAAAGGATGCAGACACAGAACTTCTGAAACAAGTTCGCATCGCCTCGCCCTGTCACGTCGACTGGGACTCCATGACCGGTGACGAGAGAAAGCGATTTTGCGGCGCCTGCAAACTCAACGTCTACAACATCTCGGAAATGTCCAAACAAGAGGCTGCAAGCTTCATTCGCCAGTCCGAGGGCCGCACTTGTGTTCGTTTTTACCAACGCAAAGACGGCACGATCATCACTGACAATTGCCCGCTAGGTCTTCGCCAACTTCGCGATCGCGTTCGCTTGAAAGTCGCAGCAATTTTTGCCCTTTTCGCCTGGATGGGTTTCTCCAGTGAGGCACACGCTCAGCTGATGGGAGCAGTTGCTCCAGTGCATTTCACGACCCCTCAGGAAGCCGCACAACAGCGGGCAACGTTTTTGTCTGTCATTGCCAGCGTTGTGTCGGTCATTTGGGTTCTGCTCTTAGCCATTTGCAAGAAGGCACGCCCCACCACAATCGGACTTGTGTTACTGGTGATATGGGCATTCGCCGGTGTTATCATCGGCTTTGCAGCAACTCCGCACCAATGGAATCTATAGCAAGCAACAAACTCATGTCACAGGTGTTTTATGTGACTGGCGAGCAGAAGCTAGCAGCCAACTTCCAACCTATAACCAAAACCTAGAGTCGTTTTGATTGCGCAGTCATCATTTGTGTCGGCTATCTTCTTGCGAAGAGTCTTGATGGAAGTTCTCACGGTGTCCTCAGACGGTTCACAGTCAGCGTTCCAGATGCTTTCGATCAGTTGGCGTGTCGAGAAATACTGGTTGGGATGGCGCATAAAAAACTCTAGAAGTGAATATTCCAGCGGACGCAAATGGATTTCCTTGCCTGACTTTTTCAACTGCCGGTGCTCCTCGTCCAAACACAGATCGCCGACGATCAACGAATCGAAGTGGAGAACGGGAGGGCGACGCAAACACGCTTTGACTCTGGCGCTCAGCTCTTTTGGGTGAAACGGTTTGGTCATGTAGTCGTCGGCGCCTTCATTGAGGCCTTCCGCTTTGTTGTCGACTGAATCTTTGCCTGTCAAAAAAATAACAGGAGTGGTGCCGCCGAGGCGCCGATAGTTTTTGCATATCGACAATCCCGTTGTATCAGGCAAATTCCAATCCAGCAGGATCAGATCGTATTTGAAGGCATTGAGCATCTGCATCGCGTCCGCGCCGTCATGAGCAACCTCAACGACATAATCATCCAGGAGAAGAAAATCCTGAATTTGCTCGGAAAGTCGAACGTCGTCGTCAACGACAAGAATCTTTGGCATATTATTTGCAGGTGTGAATAGTAACGTCTGAATTGTCCCCCTGGCTTGCTGAAAAAATCCTGAACAATCGAGACCCATTAAATGTCCGCAGCCGCTCACATCCGCGCAATAACGCTCCTGCCGGGAGTAGTGGTCTTAGTAGTACCTGGACTCATCCTCTACTGGGCGAAAACTATTGATTTCGGCTGGGGGCTCAAGGCACCGCTGAAC
>JAYRNY010000496.1:0-2075 GCA_041911975.1 bacterium
GTTTGAGAAAACCGAGACAAGAAGCGTGAAAACGTAAGATGATATTGCTGATATACATGCCGATTCCGAAATGGCGGTCTGCATCTATATCCGCACTCACGCATTCTTGTTTTTACCAGCGTATATTATAATAAGTAGTATAACTGCAAAACCAGCACCCAGAGGGCTTGTGGCTATGTGGTCTAGTAGAGGCAGGCGCTTGCGGCGTCTTTTGTTGCTTCATCACGGCGTCTGTTCTGCGTAGCACATCTGCCCATGCATCTGCCTGCGCTTGCGATGTGGGCACAAACTTCGCAGCTTTTACCGGTCAGGCCAAAGCGGCAGGATCTGGTTTGTGTTTTACATAACTGTTGGGCGTTTCAGCGCTCTCCTCATGCTTCGCTCACCTAGCGCTAGCCTTGTCGCAAAGTCAAAATTGAGGCGTCGACTCGGTTTTCGTTGGAGACATCTGGCAAATAATAGGGGCTCAATGTTACACAAGCCGCATCATGCGCGACTTGCGTCACTCGGTCTTGTAAACATCGATCACTGCATCACTTGGATACGCCTGTTTTCACCCCTTAACATCTAGGAGTTCCAACTCTTCCCATTTGCTCCGCAGGCGCATCCGCACACCTGATCCTCAGCCAGTTTCCGCTTCCCAAACCGCAACCCGAAATTCAGCGTCTGCTGGGTCGTGGTGAGACGTCTGGTTTTTACGTGCCGGCGGTTTTCGACCAGGCACCAATAACAACAGGCCGCATCATCTAACGATGACAGCGCGCACAAACACCTAAGGAAAAGAACAATGAGCTTCTTCAAGAACCTCCGCGAGAAAGCACTCGAAGTCAAAGGCGCCCTCACCACCAAGGCCGCCCAGTTCAAGAACGCCACCTTCCGTGACGCCGTCATGGGCATCTGCGCCCTGGTCGCCAGTGCCGACGGCAACATCTCCGACGACGAGAAGCAGGCGATCGGTTCGCTCATCACGTCGCTCGACGCCCTCAAGATCTTCCCGCCGGCCGAGCTGATCGCCAAGTTCAACGAGTACGCCGATGCGATCAACAAGGACAAGACCTTCGGTCCGATTTCCGTCAATGGCGTCGTCGGCAAGATCAAGGGCAAGGGCGAGCAGCCGGACGTGGCGCTCCAGGTCGCTCTGGCCATCGCCAACGCGGACGGTAACTTCGACGACAAGGAGAAGGCGCGGGTTCGCGAGATCTGTCGGACGCTCGGCCTCGACGCCGCGCAGTACGTCAGCTAAGTGCGGATGCGCATCTAGACCGAGCCTGGTGCTCGTCTAACGCGCATTGTCTGGAGCGGATTGCCGATGGCTTATCTCAGGACCTGGTCTTCAGCCATGTCCTCGGGTGCAGTCGTCGGCAACCGCTTTATTGTGCCGTTTGTGCACCTCAACGCGTGTCTCTGCCTGACCGCAGAGCACCACCAAACTGGAGAAAGGGAATTCCATGACTGCATTTCTTTTGACTCACTGGGGCGTCTGCGCCGCCATCCTCACCGTCTGTTCGCTGTACTTCTCCTGGAAGGTCAACGGCGGCAGCCTCTTCAGCTTCAACTCGAAGCCCGGTCAGGGTAGCAGCAACGTGATTGGCGAGATCCTCATGCTGATCGGATACATCGGGTTCTCGGTCGGCATGGTCGCCATCGCTGCCATTGCTGCTGGTGTCATGCGGGTGATTCTGATCATCACCGCGTTCGCCGCTTTCAACGCCGGACAGACCGACGTCGGTTTGGCGTGCCTGGGATTCACGATCGCAACTGCGGTCGTTTCGTTCCTCGCGTATCGCGCTTCCAAGCGTCGAGCCTGACGATCCGCACCCGGTAAGGCGGAATCAACCAAAAGTGTGCGCCGCCAGAGCTAAAGTGGATGCAGGGCAACCAATGAGTTCCCTGCGTCCACCCTGCCGGATTTTCAGAGCCAGTGAAAGATTTTTTTTTGCCTGCAGGGGTCTTTTAACTTTGCAGCACCGTGATTATTTCTTGAGGCTGGGCATACTATATATTACAGTGGACTACCCCAAAACGACAAACGGTAGGAGGTCTGAGATGACATACAAGGAACTTTCTTTGCTGGA
>JAYRNY010000497.1:0-1919 GCA_041911975.1 bacterium
AAAATGAAAAAAGTCTCTGGTGGATAACCGGGCTGCGTGCTTTTCATGGTCATTCTGGTCGACCAGCCCGATGGTGCCTGCATGCTTGCGAGCGCTCCATTGGTCTTAAGCACATCGTTTTGCAGGGACAGGCGCTTGTCTGTTGGATAACTATTTTCCAGGAGTGCCATCAAACTTTTCCTCTAGCAGACTTTTGAACAATTCCTCGAAGTTGAGAGGTCGTTCGTTTCTTCCCCAGCTGTTGAATAGTTTACACCTGTCATCTTGTTGATTATACAGTCCCAAGATTATGTGCCCGGAGCCTTTGGCGGCAAAGGGATCAAACTTGCTCGCGTCAACTGCCAGGGCGGTTGCGCCGCGACCGCCTTTGGAGCGTGCCACCATGATCTGACGCAAATGTTCTTTGTCGCGCACAAATGTCTGGTGCTCGCTCATCTCTTCGACTATTTTCTGGTCGGAGTTTTTCGGTGGCGGACCGATGAGAACGAAGCCGTCATCGAAATGCCCAGGACCTGCGGTCTGGTTGTACATGTCCTGCATGTGCTCGCTGCCGACATGCGGGCTGGAGTAACGGAGATACTTTTCGGGTAGCTCTTCTCCTCGTTCAAGCTGTGCCTTGTAGTCGGGATTTTCAGTCAAGAAGGGAACCCAGTCTTCACCTTGCTTGTAACAGAGCTGGTCGCTCAACTCAGTGCCGAAGAATGCCACTTCACCAGGCGCAAACTTTTTAATGACCGCGCCTTTTGTCTCGGGAGAAACAACAAGAAGACCTTCGGGAATTTCTTGCACGTAAATCTCGCGTTCTATCCGGCTCCAGTGCGCATTGATGATTGCAGTCTGAATTCCTTTTTCGGATGGTCTGCGGAATAGTTCTCGATGCAGGTCTTCGTTGGTAGTCCAGTTGTTCCGCCGGTTTTCGTAAACTTCTACTTGCCTATCAAATGTGAAGGCTCCCAGTTCTGATGGCTTGAGTGCGATACCGTCAGCAGTATTGAATTTGTCATAACAAAAGACATCTTTCGCCATCTGCGCATAGCGAAAAGGCGCGTTCATTGAAAGCTGTTTTTGCACAACGGTTGCATTGCAAGTCAGGCTTTTCCCCTGGTGAATCAGCTCCGGATTTGCCAGCTCATGCAAAGTCATTTCTCCCAGGCGCCTCAGTGTGTCTTTGTTTGGAATGGCATCCAGGTCGAGGTTCATTTCCATTTCCTTGGGGCGCGGTTTGAAAAAGTGCGCAATTTCACGCAGCGTCTTTGCAGACTCTTTCGGATTGTTGATGCGTTCTTCCAACTTTTTCGTTTCCTTGATCAAACGAAGATAATTCTCTTTCGGCATGGTTTGCCTTGCCGATTCGAACAAATCACGTTTTGCCAATTGGAGATTTGCATGTTCCGTGACTTTGCCCAGCGCATGTGTGGCGACGCGCATCTCAATGCATTTGAGCAAGGATGCGACCATGTCCGAAGTCGACTTTATGCCGAGTTCTTCGAGTTTCATCTTGTCCGGCTCTAATATCGATTCCTTTGTAAGATCTGCGCCGGTTTCGACCGTTGATGATTCACCGGCTCGGTACAATTCGTTTCTCAGCTTGTGTTGTATCGATGCGCTAATGCGTTCTCTAGTTTCCTTCTTAATAAGAGTCACAAGCTGCTCAACGTCTTTATGATCCGCGCCATCTTTGAGCAGGGATTTTGCCAGTTTGTGCACTTCATGGTCGAACTCTTTTGAGCCGAACGCACAGTGCGTTCGCGACATCTCCGACATGCCCCGCTGCAGCACTTCCTTTGCGTCTTCCTTCATGACGGAGACTGTTTGTGCCGTGGCAATTTTATTGCAAACGGCCTCGGATGCCTCTGCTGCTATTTTTCCATCGAGTCTAATCAATTTGCCGATTGGTATTACTTTGTCCGCAAAGCCAA
>JAYRNY010000498.1:0-3021 GCA_041911975.1 bacterium
CCCTTGTCGAACAAGCCGATGGGATCCAGTGGATTGAATCCACCGTTGCCTTGCCTGTCAAACAGTCCGATTGGATCGAATGGATTGAAGTTGCTTTGTCCATTCTTGTCGAACAGTCCCAGCGGATCGATTGGATTGAAGTCTCTACCTGGCAGCGGAGGTAGCGGAAATTTGAAGTTGAATTCACCGGGGAACAGGCCGATTCTGTCGTTATCACCGTTGCCGCCGTTCAATCTATCGCGCCAATTCGGATTGGACGGGCGATAGTCGCTCGGGAAATCGATGTCGCGTCCGTTGTTGCATCCACGGTCATCATTGCGATCGTTTCCACGGTCGTTGCGATCGCGTCCGTTGCCGCAGTGCTGATCACCGTTGTCGTCTTGCTTGTCTACACCTTTAGTAAGTTGGTCTTGGCTCTTTTCGAGTTGCTTGAGAGCTGCTTCGATCATTTGCTTGGCTTCTCTGGTGCATCCGCACTTGACCAGATCCATCGCTGCATCAATTGATTGATCGACGGACTTGGATGTATCGAGACCTTTCTTGATCAGAGATTCGTCGCCGGTTTGGTTCAGTCTAAGGCCGTCTTTGTAGTTGTTTTGACCTTGATCGAGATTGCGTTGGCTGCGTTCCAGATCGCGCAATGCGCCGGACTTGTCACCATGATCGAGCGAGTTGAGTGCATCTTCCAGAGCGTCACCGGTGCGATCGAATTCTTTTGCACCTTCTTTGAATTCTCTGTCGGAAGCAGCTTCGCGTCCGCGAGGAGTATTGACTGGTTTCTTACCTCTCAAGGCATCTTCGCCGGCTTGAACTTCCTCGCCGCCTGAAGTCATTTCTTTCTTCGCGTTGCGGATAGCTTCCATGGCTTCGCCGGTCTTGCCGCACTTGAGCAATTCTAGAGCGTCTTTGATGTCTTCGCGGGATCCGTTGATTTCCTTGGTTCCATCTTTGATGCCGTCTTCACCATAAGCACCATTAATGCCACCACCTTTGTGCTTGTCTACGGCTTTGTCAAACTGTCCTACTGCTTTGCCACTGCGCTTGAGGGCTTCTTCAAGTTCTCGCTGCGCTCCGCGAGTGTTTCCATTTTCCAGAGCACGGAGAGCTTCATCTAGATCGTTCGAAGCTCTGTTCAGGTACTTTTGACCTTTGTCGATGTTCTTGAGACCGTTGTGATTATCAGCTGGCTGGACGCAGCCCCCGTCATAAATGTTGTTATTCAAATTATTGGAAAAGAAGTTGTTGAAATCGTCGTCGGAGTTGCAATTGTGTTCGGGTTTTTTAGGTCCGCAAAACTGGCTTCTGTTTTCCGGTTTGTAGACGTCGTTGCACAGATTGTCCGTATTAACAGGCTGGCGTTCTGGGCAGGCGCTAAAGTTTTCCACCTGATGTGTCATCGGTGTTTCCTCCTGGGGTGAAACGCGCGGAGCGAATGCATGCTTGCTGCACTGGCTGCGGGCTATGGAGATCGGTAGTAAATTGAAGAGGGAACGCTGGGGTCCGAAAAGTGGTCCAGCGGTGTTATTTGGGCTGCCTGGAAGATTAAGGACCAAAAATGACACCCTCGTGACAATCCTGCATCTTTCCTCCTGGCAACCTTTTCGAGCCCGGAGGGCTGCGCCAATCGGCTAAGCTATATATAGTTAAAGGGAGCTCCCGCTTGGCGGACCGACCATGCAGCCCGGTCTAAAACTATCCCAAAAGGTATTCTTTCTTGTAGCCGTGCCGCTCTGCGTGCAGCTTACATTCGTCTCCATGCTGGGGAAGTTGCTCGACGAGACGGAGAAAGAGCGCGAAAAAGAAGTCCGCGCGCGCGAAATCATCCACCATGTAAATCAGATCCATAGATTGATCATTGGCTATATCGCCGGTGTGACCGCCGAAGGACTCATTGGAACGGGCAGCAGGATGGAGGCGACTTACTCGCTGAGGGAGGGCTTCGAGCGTGAAGTGCCGCCGCTCGAGAAATTGCTCGTCGACAATCCGGAGGAAATGAATCACTTGCGCCAGTTGCAGCGCAAGGCCAATTGCAGCGCCGAGAAACTTAAACAGGTCAAGCGCATGTTCAAGCATGGAGGCGACCTGGCTCTGGCATCGGAACTGCCGGCGCTCAAGCTGATATTGCGAGATCTGATCACCGAGCTGGAAGCCATCTTGTCGGTTGAGCGCGAGATTGAGAAAACCAGTCCCCAGACACAAGCCGAGCTGCGCGCGAAGATAAAAACGCTTCTTTATTCGTGTGTAGGAGTGACAATAGTTGTCTCCATTTTGCTGGTAGCAAACTTCAATAAAGAAGTTACGAGCAGACTCGCTGTTCTTATGGATAACTCCGTGCGCCTCGGTCGCGGGCAGCCGCTCAATCCGCCACTTTCCGGTAATGACGAACTGTCTCACCTGGATAGAGTATTTAAAGAAATGGCCAATGCATTGAACGCGGCGGCAAGAAAAGAGCGCGCGTTCGTGGAAAACGCGGCCGACGTTATCTTCTCGCTGGACAGAGACGGCAATTTCACAAAACTCAGTCCGGCGGCAAAACCAATGTTCGGATTCGAGCCTGCAGAGCTGGTCGGCAAGAACTGCCTGGAAATCGTTTTGAAATCCGACGCGGAATTGACAGTCAATGCTTTAAAGGAAATCAGAGAAGGAAACAAATCAAGCGAGTTCGAAAACCGCATCACACGAGCCGACGGATCGAACATCAGCATTTTGTGGTCTGTGCAATGGTCCGATCCCGATGATTCATTCTTCTGTGTTGCCCACGATATCACCGAAAGAAAAGCGGCAGAGCAAGTTATTAAAGAAGCCGAAGCGCGCCTGCGCCAGATTCTCGAGAGCCTGCCAGTAGGCTTGATGATGGTCGATCTGGACGGGAAGGTTATGCTGTCCAATCGCACTTTCGAAGAGGTTTTCGGCTACAAGCTTGCCGACATCGAAGGGAGAAATCTCGAGACCATACTCACTGGTTCGCGCGCGCGCAAGGTCAACATTGCCTATGTCACGGAGAACGCATTGGGCAGAGCG
>JAYRNY010000499.1:0-1960 GCA_041911975.1 bacterium
CGCTAAATCATATACGATCTTTTATAGTAATCAAACTTCAAAAAGCAAGGGATAGGCGGCTGCAACGGTGTGGAGGTGTCAAACGAGACTTTCCTAAGTCATGTTTGACTTTCCTCCACACCGTGCGCCTACTACTGTCAGGGTCTTTCATACGACCCTCCCCATCAGAACAACGCTCGCGACACTGAAGTAGATGACGAGACCCGTCACGTCTACGAGAGTTGCCACGAAAGGCGTTGAAGCGCTCGCCGGATCGAAGCCGAGGCGACGGAGCAGGAATGGCAGAATGCTGCCGGCGATGCTGCCCCAGAGGACGACACCGACCAGGCTGATTGCCACGGTAAGAGCGACGAGCACGTAGTGTGCTCCATAGACGCCGAAGATCTGCTGCCAGGCGATGATGCGAACGAAACCGATGGCCGCCAGAATGAGACCGAGCGCCAGCCCGGTGACGAGCTCTCGCCGCATCACCTTGAACCAGTCGCGCAGACGCAGCTCACCCAGCGCCATAGCGCGAATGACGAGCGTGGAAGCCTGCGAACCGGCATTGCCGCCCGAGGAGATGATCAGCGGCACGAACAGTGCCAGTACCACCGCCTTGGCGATTTCGTTTTCGTAATGGCTCATGGCGCTTGCCGTGAGCATTTCGCCGATGAACAGCATCACCAACCAACCGGCACGCTTCTTGATCATCGTGCCCAGGCGAGCGGTGAGATACGGCATGTTGAGCGCTTCCGAACCACCCATCTTCTGGATGTCTTCGGTCGCTTCGCTGCGCACGACGTTGACCATGTCGTCAGCCGTGACCACGCCCTTCATCTGCCCTTGCGCATCGAGGACGGGAATGGCAACGAGGTGGTTCTTGGCGAAGACGTTGGCGACTTCGTCCTGAGCGCAGTTCTCACGCACAGTCACGAGCTCCTTGCGCATGATCTGGCTGATGTCACCGGCGGCATTCAGCATCAGCAGCTCCTTCATGGAAATCACTCCCATGAGCTTCTGCTGGGCCGAAAGGACGTAGACGTAAGACGAGGTGGCGGGATTGGCTGCTACCTGCCGGCGCACGTACATGATCGCTTCCTGAGCGTTCATGTGCGGGCGAACGCGGATGAAGCGGGGGTTCATGAGCCCACCGGCAACATCTTCGGCGTAAGCAAGCAATGCCGTCACTTCCGCACGAGCACTGGCATCGAGCATGGCCAGCAGCTTCTCGCGCAACGCGGCATCGACGGACTGCAGCAAGTCTGCCGCATCGTCCGGGTCGAGCACGCGAATGGCGAGCTTCTGAGCTTCCGGTGCGAGCGTGCCGATCAATTCGACCTGCTCCGCGACGGCGAGCTCCTCGAAAGGGGTTCCGGCAACATTCATTTGCCGGAGGAGGATGGCTTCAGTTGTGGTCATCTGACACCTCCTTTTCGTTTATTTGAGGTGGAACAAGAGCAGCGCAAAGCGCCGCCCACGAATTAGCCGATGCAACTGCGCTGCAGCGGGCTAGGCAGAAAGCAATGCCGACAAGAAATCCATGCGATGCAAGCAAAAGGCAGCTCACATCTAAACCATTACTTGTTACTGGTCGTTTTTCGCTGGAAGAACGTTTCCGCGATCGCAGTGCGACCAGGTCAAAAGGCTACAAGAGCAATTGAGAAAGTTTTAGAGAGGCTGGATGGAATTCTGGGGCAAAGTAAAAAGGGTATACCTACGCCTTATCACAGATGCAAAGAGATGACCTAATTGTTCTTATTTAAGGCTAGGCTCATAGAGCTATAAAGAAAGAAAGCTGTGGGTTCTCCGGATCAAAGAAACCCGAACCGTACAGAGCTGTGAAATTAACCTCAGATCAAACAACCAAAAACTCAACCTCGCGAAACTTACGCGAGGGTGTACAACATTTTCGATGCGAAAAGTGTGTTCAACTTAGAAAACTCAGTCAGTTTTCTCAGTTCTTCCAGGGATAGTCGCC
>JAYRNY010000500.1:0-13163 GCA_041911975.1 bacterium
AAAGCAAGCGACGCGAATCGCTGTTTTTCATAAAGGGCAAATCCCCTGTCACATGGTAAGCCCCAAGATAATATGCAGAGGCGTGGGAAAACGAAACGGTATTTTCCCTGGATTTCTTAGTCTGCGATTCTGTCGAGGATGCCGAAGACTTTTCTGCCAAACCGCTTAATTACGCGTTCGGTCTTGCTTCCCGATGTTCTGCTATTGCTGTATCTCTCAAAAGTCGTGCGAACGTGGCTTACATCAGACGAGGAAACCGGAGCGGAAAGAACCGGTGGCGGTGGTGGTGCCGAAACCTGCGGCGGCGGCTGAACCGGCTGATAGCTGTAAGACCTTACCGGCGCGCCGACAGTCGGATAAGGATTGTTCTGCGTAGAATTCGAACTCGCGTAGGGATTACTGCTGGGGCGACCAGAAGCCGTCGGGTAATAATATTTGGGCGTATGCTTCGCCTGTTTCCGTTTGGGCGGCGGCGGTTTCCTAGCCGCATGCGCAATGTTTGCCGTGGCAGGCTTGGCGGGAGAGGTTCCAATTGCACTCGGAATTTCCGGCACCGGTGTCTTGATATTAGAAGGTCTGTCCGGCGCTTGAACCGTTGTGGAGGCACCTGATTGATTGGCAGCAGGGCCAGCCGGGCGGAAATAGAGAAAACCGGCTATAGCAAGTAGAGCCGCCAGAGCCGCGCTACCGAATGCCACCGACTTTTTGTTGACGACAATAGAAATTGTTTCATCGCGTCTGTCAATGACGGTTGATTGTTTGGACGGCGCAGTGTGGTGTGGCGCAGTGTTTTGAGGTGCGGCGTTTTGCTGCAGAGCGCCTGAGTTTGTACTGAATGAAAAACTGTTGGAACCGGTGTTGGAAGCAATTGCAGCCTGCGCGGGCGGAGATGCGGGGGGGACCGTGCCGGCAGCGGCGCCGGTCATCGCGCTGTTTACGACATTCGCAAACGGGCTGACGGGAATTGTGTTGGGCGAAGCAGGCGGGGCTTGATTGACAGCGGGTTGTGCAATCTGCGGATTAGGCTGGCTTATCATTGTCTTATCATCCAGGAATGAAGGCAGGGCACCGGTGTTTTCGCTGAGATCATTCAACCAGCCATCGCTGTTCAGGTCAGACACAGCATGTGTCGAAATTCTTTCTGCTTCCAAAGGAATTGTGTTGACCGATGATAGCTTTTGTGATTTCGAATCCGCAGCGGCAACCTCCAGATCTTCGCGCAACTCATTCATTGACTGATAGCGCTTCTCGCGATCTTTGTCCAAACATTTGAAGATTACAGACTCCAGTTTTGCCGGAATTTCCAGATCAGGGCAGACCTTTGCAAATGGCTGCGGCATTTCGCTTACTTGCCGGAACATGGTTTCAAGCGGATCGGTGCTGTCGAAAATCGGCTTGCCGGTAACGACGCGATACATGACCGCACCCAGCGAATAGATATCAGCACGGGCATCCAGCTTCAGGCCTTTGCACTGCTCGGGGCTCATATACAACGGACTGCCAAAAACTTCACCGGTGCGTGTAAGGTTTTCCGCTTCGGCATTAGTAGGATTAAGAACTTTGGCGATGCCGAAGTCGACCAGCTTGACGAAATCGCGCCGCCCTTCGAACTCCACGAGCATAATATTGGATGGTTTCACATCACGATGAATGATGTCTTTCGAGTGAGCGTGTGCTAGTGCAGAACTCATCTGCAAAAACATGTTTATCGCTCGGGGAACAGCAACATGCTTCTCGGTGTCCAGCAGCGCAGTCAAATTGATGCCTTCCAGGAAATCCATGACCATGTACGGCTGTCCCTGATTGGACACACCGAAGTCATGCACGTTCAAGATATTCGGGTGCGAGAAATTGCTGGCTGCCTGAGCTTCGACTTTGAATCTTTTGAGAGCGTCAGCATTGCCGACCATCTTGGTATGCAAGATCTTGATCGCGACTGAACGCTGCATCATCAGGTGTTTGGCGCGGTAGACCATACCCATTCCGCCACCGCCGAGCACTTCGGTAATTTGAAAACGGTCGCAAAAGAGCGTACCCACCATGGGATCGCGCGGCACTTCCAGCACAGTCAGAGCGATTCCGTCGTCAGGACAACTGACTATATCGCCAGCAAATTCCTTGTGACATATGAGACAGGCTTTTTTCTGCGTCTCGTTTCCTCGCCCGGCTTCTTCCATGAGAGGTGGTCCGTAGTAATCAGGGCATTGAAATTGCTACCAGGCTTCCATTCAAATTCATAGACACATATCGCCGAAAAATGTTTCGCGGATTGTCCGCTCAATTCGACTGCGATCAGCTTGTGAAAGCGAATTGTAGTCGCCCACACCTTTCTACTTGCCCAGCTGCGGCGAAAAAATCATTACTTACAATATCAAGATTTAAGCAAAAGAGATTTGCTACAAGCATTGCTTTGTGGGCGCGCACATTCAAGCCCAAAATCTTGAAATTCTTGCTAGTGGAGCATCCTGTGCGCCCCTACCATCATTTGGCGACGTCAAATCCAGGTTTTGACTCTACATTGCGCTTCATTTCCAGATCAAAAGTAACGCGCGGCAAGTCGGCGTTTTCCGGAAATTTCGGAATCTCATATTGTTTTACGAGCTGGACGGCATTCAGCGCGCATTGCTTGAAATTAGTCTCGGCATCGACGCTGCGCGTGACATTGTCAGCAGGCTGAAAATCCTCTACCTGAGCGGAAAGATTGCGGTCGCTGGTGACGGTGACTCTAACTGTAGCCACACCCGGTCCCACATCAACGCTTTGCCAGCGAGCATAAATGGCTCCGGCAACGCGGTGATACCAGTCGTTCCAGGTCGGGGCGACCGTAGCGTTAAGCGACGGCAATAGCAAGGCATCGGCTCTCAAGGGCTCTTGCTGTGCGATGACCGGCTCGGCGAATTCGCCGCCGCCCGTCTTCAGACTGCCGGCCTGAGCCAATAGACCTTTATTCGTAGGCACCGAATATTGTCCGCCCAGAGTCTCCTTGCGATAGCCAGGCACCATGATTGAAACTTCGTAGCCTGGCGCATAGGTGACGACTCCGCTGCGCGTCTGCGTGTGCGTGAGTAAACCACCCGGCGTATAGTCGCTTATCGAGCTCCTCTTCTCCACGACCTGCTTGGCTTCGTAGCCGGGAACATAGGATGTGACGCCGCCTCGGGTCACAGGGTCGCCTTCCATCTTAAACGGTCCCAAGGCACCGATCATCTTGCCGGTACCCCGCAAACCCATGCCGGGACCAAACATCTGAACTTTGAAGCCGGACTGCTCGCCATTAGCCTTAGTGACTTCGTAGCCTGGGACATAGGACGTAACACCATTGCGGGTCTCTGCCTGCCGCGTTTCGTAGCGCGGGCCAATCTCGGTGACGCCCTTTGTCGTCGCGCCAGGCGTGACCGAGTAGGCTGGAGCGAAGGTCATGACGCCATTGCGAGGTGTGAGCGTATAGCTGGAAATAGGCGGTATCGGGTGTGTAGCCCAGCCGGCGGCGGCATTGAGCGGGCTGCCGGGTGAGCCCCAGGGAGTGGGTGTGGCCTGGCCGGGAATGAAATGCTGGTTGCCTGCAAACTGGTTGACCTGTCCGGCCATGGGCTGATGTCCGTTGATGCCCGGGTTCAGACCCTTATTCTTATCGCCGGAGGCCGGTAAGAGAATCAGCGATGGATTGAGACTGGCATCATCCTTGATTGAGCCGTTGAGAAGGCGTGTCGCCGCTCCTCCTTTCAGAAGCGTCTGCTGCGTACCGCCGGTCAGAGCTTGTTGTTGCGCGCCGCCCATCAGGACCTGCTGCTGAGCCTGTCCCTGTAAAACCTGTTGCTGAGCTCCTCCCTGCAAGTTGCGCTCTTCCACATCTCCGCGCAGAATCTGCTCGACGGTTGAGCCAGTCAGCTCTTGAGATTCCGATCGCCCCTTCTGGTTGTCCTGGTCTCCATCCAAAGCCCATGCAGCGGTTACTTGAGTGAAAACCATCAAAAACCATATCGAAACGGCTGAGCCATTCAAGCGGGCTGGTCTGGATTTGTGAATTCTTGCAATAGCAGGCATTGAGAGGTTTATGAAACGAGCATAATCTTGTATTGCCACAATATCAAAAGACAAAACGATGCCGGCCGGGTAAAAAGGCGCAAGACTGGCAAGCAGCGGCATTTGCTAGCCAAAAGTGCGAATTCGACCGCGTAATAAATACTTCGCTTTTCGTGGACAGGCTGCGCAGCAGAAAAGTAATCGATCGCAATATTGTCCCGGCAATCGAAAACAGCCCCGCGTGCACAAAATACGTGGCGGACGGGACTTCAGGCTGCTGCCACTGCATGTAGTATCAGAACAGATGATTGCTCTCACAGGAAATTGACCGCCTCTTCGGCTATACTCAGCAGAATGAATACTGTCTGTAGGCTAAACCTGCACTTTCATTATAGAAAGCGCATAATTCGTGGCTCGAGATGATATTACGCTCACAGAAAGCAATTATTTCTTCACGAACCACTACAGGTAAACCTATCAGACTATACTCATCGAAGCGGTTTCCAGGTAGTGGGGAAACCGAATGACCGCGCTTTCGCCCTCACGGGCTCATGGCTGTTTCCCTCCCTAGAAACTCACGAGGTAGGCCTTTTGGAATCGGTACTTCTCTTCAGTGGCCTGACTCTCGGGTTTTACTTGTGGCACATCTTCGGCGTGACCATCGGACTGCACCGCCTTCTGTCACACCGCGCCTTCACCTGCTCGAAGGCGGTTGAATACTTCTTCGTTTTCGGAGCATACTTCGCATTTCACGGGTCTCCTGTGTGGTGGGCGACAATTCATCGCGCGCATCACCGCTATTCCGATACACCTCTCGACCCGCATAGTCCCACTAACGGCATTTTCTCAGCCTACGTCTTTTACCGCGAATGGCACTACCCAGAGCACATCAATCCCAGAGTGCAAAGCAAGGATCTATTGAGGGATCCACTCTACAGATTGCTGGAATCCGGCGCCGACTGGAAGTTGGGTTATGCGATCAACGTGATCAGCAGCTTGCTTTTCCGTGTCGTTCTCTGGGCGGCTTTTGGTCCTTTGGTTGCAGGCGCCAGTTTGCTCGGCGGTTTGATCGCGCTCAACACTCCCTTGATCTTGAATATCATCTGCCACATGCCCAGATGGGGATACAAGAATTTCCAAATCAAAGACGACAGCATGAACAACTGGCTGATGGCAATCATTTGCGTCGGCGACGGCTGGCACAATAACCATCACGCAGTGCCCGGCTCCAGTAATATGGGCGTCAAGCCCTGGGAAATCGACCCCTCCTACCTGCTGCTGAAGGGGCTGCAGAAAATCGGCTTGGTCGGCACAATTAACGAATCTCTCGCCAATGAAAAGCCGCACCTGGTCCCGGTAGCGCAGAGCACGTACAGACCGGCAGCCAAACACCACAGGAAAAAAGACAAAGCCCTGACCAGGATTCGTTGATTGTTCGGATAAAACTCGCATCTGACAATGGTTTTTCAGCCTCAAACCCAGTGCAATAATGGCTTTCTCAGGAACAAGACGAGCTTGATCGCCTCGCTCTAAGTCTGGAGAAAGTCTTCTGCGCCTGAAAAGCGAGGAATTACTATCTCGTCTGGGTATAAAGGGATAAGCAACCGGGGGGTTGCTAGTGGTTACTTGGGCGACACAAAACAGAATATGGGATCCAACAAAGACGACCATCAAGAATGGGTAATTAAGGACAACTTCTTTCACCGGGGCGTATCAAACGTGCGCAACACACTGCACGGGAATGCAGAAGCTGCTCAGCGTGCGCTGGAACTGGTAAAAGCAAAGCAGGCCCAGGCGGCTCAGCAAATGGTTCAGCAAACCGGTTCTCCAATCCCGGCAACCGCCGCCGGCTACAACGCTCCGGCTGCGTCGCAATCGGGCATCAGACCCTGCCAGTGCCATAATTTGCCTGAGGAAGAGCAGGAAAGGCGCGTTCTTTACGACCCTAACCTGCCGGTGCTCAAGTTTCGCTACGTACTGGGGCGCTTACGCTCAGAGGTTAAACGAGCGGCGCGCTACGGTCACACGACTTCGGTAATGATCATTTCAATCGATGGTTTTTCAACATTTTCCGAGCGCTTCGGAAATTTCTCCGAAATGGTGCAGAATGAGGTCTTGCTTGCCGCCAGTCAGCGTTTTGCAGCAATCATACGCAGAGACGTAGACCTCTTAGGACGTTATCTCGCCGAGCGCTTCATTGTCATTTTGCCGGAAACCAATGGCGAGCAGGCGCTCCAACTTGGAGAGCGCATCAGAGCGGCAATAGAGGGAACTTGCCTGGATCATATGTGGCACAAGGTTACATTTACCGTCAGCCTGGGAATTTGTACATCGACGGGTGAAACACTGCCGGCAGAAGAGATGATTATGCAGGCGGACGGCGCCACTGAAATGATTGAAAAACGCGGCGGCAATGGAGTTCACCTGGTTTCGTTCTGACACCGAATTGGAAAAGGTTCACCAGGTGCGGTGGCAATCAATGCAACCGATCAACCGCTTGAAATTTATCAAACAGCTTTGGACTCAGTGGAGATAAGCATGGACGAAGTCTTCATCAGTATCATTGCTGCTTTGAATTTGTGGCTTGCTTACTCTTCATTTGAGGGGCGATATCGTTTCTGGTCTGCAGAGGTGAAAAAGGTCCGTGAAGGCGGATACGTGCCACCTGAGCCTTATTTCCTTACCAATCTGCTATGCAGATCCGTCTGTTTCACTCTTGGATTTCTCGAAGTTGGGCCGATCAAAATCGTAGGAAAAGATCGCGTCCCTGAAAGTGGACCCCGCATCATTGCTCCGTTTCACATCGATGCAGGTGATGCATCCATCGTATCTGCTTTGATTGGCATTTCTCCCATGTACTATTTGATCCGCACAACAGAGGTACTCGGCTATCGCGGATGGATAGCGACAATGACAGGCGCAATCGCAGTGGACGAGGAAACCCAGGAGGGTCGCAGCAGGGCATTCAAGGCAGCAGTATCTGCCCTTTCATCTGGCGGGCCGAATGCACAACTTGTGATTTTTCCGCAAGGCCAACTCGTTCCTGACGAAGTAATTCGCAGAAGAGACTTCAAATCCGGCACGATGGCCATTGCCAAAATTTGCGCAAGGAGAAGGAAAGAGCCAATCTGGATAGTACCCGTAGGCGTTCACTACAAGACCGATCCGGCCCAGTCGACTCTCTTTCAAAAAGCAGTTCAAGGGCTCGGTTTCAAGAAATTCCGTAATCTCTTCGGACACCAAAACTACGGCGCCTTCGCCGTGGTCGGAAGACCATTCAAAGTGACCCCGAAAACCGCAGACCTGGAGGAGATCCTCCGCGGTCTTGCACTCGAAGACGACGCTGAAAAGGCAACGGATACCTACGTTAAGCGACTTGCTCTCTTGCAGAAATCAGCCCTAAAACACAGCAGTGCGAAACGAGCTTAACAGAGGGTCGACGCCGTGCGTCAACCTTCGATGAAGCCGACTATACTGCCACCCCTCTTATAAATTTAGAGGCTACCTATTAGTAAACAGCTTGCCTACTTAGATTTTGGCTTCTTTATCCAGCCCTGTTTGGACAGAAAATCATCATACAAATTCTGTTGATTGGGATCCAAAAGCTTACGAACGCGCAAGCGCATAAGAAGGTAATGATCGTTGATTTCACCGCGAATCTGTCCAAGTTCGCGCTGGGCGCAAAGCAGATCCTCCGCCGAAGCGCCGGTGCTCATGCCCGTCAAGAACACTGATTGCTTCTCTTTGAACTTCTTGCGCAAGGGCTCGATTGTCGGTCTCAACTCTTCGACGATTGCAGTTATCTTTTTGCGCTGATCTTCGTTGGCTTTGACTGCATCCAGAATGAAAGGCGTGTAGTAGCCATATGGCTTCTCAGAGCCGTCATTAGCCGGTTTTGCTTCGTCGGCGCCAACCGGAATGTGTCCCACCAGTTGCCAGAGAAACAGGCAAAGGTAGACGGCAATAATCAGTGATTTTGAGAACCTTTCAGACATCTTCGAATGTATTCAAGTAAATCAGCAGCCTAAAGCGAACAAGGTCCGCGTCTCGGCGTTAAAAGTGATGCGTATACTGGTTGACGACAGTCCATTAGAAATGTGCCCAATGCTTTGAAAAGAAAGACATTGAATGGGCAGCGGATTGGAAAAAGGGGACTTATCAGTTCTAAACCGGATGCAGAGGCTTATAAAAAGGGCTTGAGCATTAGCGCAAGCCCCTTTCACCAACCATATTATCGGCAACTCGAGCTTTCGGTGAAGTTCAAGTGCCCTACCCTCTACTTATGCTATTCTTTTCTCCTTCCTTGTGAAAGTTCGCAATTGAGCCCATTTGCACCCACGCTGATTGGCAAAGGTAAAAATGGCGATGAATATGCCGGCAAAGCACATTGCTAAGTTTGCAAATGGAACCATGTCAGAGACGGTTCGATCGCTAACTATCACTGTGCCGGCTGTATTTACGCCGGTAACGAATGTCGCGTCCGCCCCCTGCGGGCCAACCGCTCCATTGGTCGCACCCTGCAATGCGGGTGCTTGAAAGTCAACTGCCGCCCCCTTGAGTACCGGTTGAGAGGAGCCGCTCCATTCGAGAGGAGACGCTGCGGATGCATTTAAATTGGCGGACACATCTGAGCTGCGCGAAACTCTTGAGTGCAAGTCATCGCCCAGTACTGAATAGCGTTTGCGATGCAAGCCGAATCTGTCGTAATCAAGGTTCGATTCGAATACGACAGCCGAAGTCACGGGCGTGACCAGCCTGTATATCGTAGCCACTTTCTCGGCAGATTGGACGTCTCCAGCACGCAAGAATCTATCTACCTCTTTGGCTGCCCACAGGCTCGAGAGCCTGAAGGCGGCGTGCTCATCGTTGACTACGGGCAAATCTGGTTTTACAGATGTGCGATTCAGATCAGTTACAAAGCCCTTCCCGTCAGGACTTCTCTTCAAGGAGACACGAATGTAATGCCCCTCTGTCGAATGCGTCGCCCGTACCGCAAATTCCGGCTCCCCGGAGGTGGCCTCGGTCATCACACGCAAATGTTCGAGCTGAGACTGGCTGAATTGCTCTGTAAGAACATGATCATTCATACTGCCAGCAACCGTATGCTCGCTATCCTCGCCCTCCAACGAGAATCCGATATTCGAATCACCCTGCAGATGAACATCCTCAGTCTTCATCGTACTGAAATTCGATGATATCAAATACGGTGCTGCAATCGAACACATTCCCGACTCGTCTACAGTCAATGGTGCAGTAATACCAATACGAACCTTCATCCTGCCTCCATTCGGATTGACTGGAAATGCTTTGATAGTCACGGTCTTGTCATTGTTCAAATTGACGAGCAGGGGCTCTCTCCTTTCGGCGACGACGGTTTCATAAGCAGTGTTTACTCTCGCTTTGGTGTTAAACGCTGCCTCCTGAGGAATGCCGTTGACCCAATCTGTGGCTCGGGAAACCACTGCCCCTTCCGGGAGGTGGAGAGTGGCAACCCCTTCCTGCCGAAAAGCAGAGTCGTGTTTAAATACCACGGTGCAATAGTAAGAGGCGCGCATTGTGCGGCTGTCGATCACTCCAGTCAGCCCCATTTTCGGCGCGGAGAAAGTCGTTTCTGTCCCTGACACTGTGGTCTGAGAAAGAGAGAGTTCCCGCGACAGGGGAAATGGTTCACTCGATTGAAGAGGGTCAACGGAGACTTTCTTTGTAGACTGCTCATTCTGAAGCGGTTGAAGAATGTTGCAAAAACCGACGAGAAACAAGGTTGCGGCAACGCCGATCAAGTAAGGCTGCCAGCGCCCGGCGGTGCGAGTCTGCGACGTATTGCTTCGCGATCCATTGCCGCTGCCGCAGCTGATGCCGTCAGCTGTTCCGTAAAGCAATCTCTCCAGTCTTTCTCGCTGTTCTAGGTTCTCTAGATCATCCAGTTTTGCTGCTTCTAAATCATGAAATGACATAAGCCCTCCAAAAGCTGCTCAGCCAGCCCTAGGCATTTGAGCTGCCTGAGCACAGGCAGCTCAAAATCAGCGTCAGGCGCGCAGGATAAGTGTGTTTGTTCTAGTAAGTGTTTTCCAGATGGCGAAAAGCCGCCATGCTCAAAGTAACAGCATAAGGGCGGCGGCTGCCACAGGAATTACCCTGAAGTAGATTTCTCAGACAGATTTACGATGATTAGACCGGCTCTACCAGCCGATCCAGCACCAGAGATACTTCTCCAGCTCTATTTCGTCTCTGATTTCAATTCCATAATTTCCGACAAGAGGAATAGTGGGCTTCATCTTTCTACTTTGATCTATGGCGTTGATGTGCACTGCGCACATCACATACCCGCGCCGTTGATAGAAGCGCAATCCATCTATATTGTCGTTGGTGGTGATCATCCACATGCGGCTGCAGGCTTGCCTGCGCGCCTCATCCTCTACAGCTTCAATCAAAGCCGAACCGACGCCGCGCCACTGAGACAATGCATCCAGAGTGATCAACTCGCACTCGGCATCGTGTATGTGATACGTTGCCACGCCGACCGGATTGCCATTTTCATATGCTATGAATCCGGGTAATTTGGCCGGCTCATACAAATTTCCGCGAGTGACTACAAAGCGCCCGCTCCATACTTCTTGCAGCTTAGAGCGCAACCATTCTCTGTGCTCATCACCGATTGGTCGTATTTCGAGGACTGAGGATGCCTTCTGTGATGCCGCGCGTTCTGTGGTCTGCATAACACTGAGCTCCTTAAGGAAAGATGCCCGATGGATGCCGCAAAGCGTATGTTCTAATTCCTTTTCGATCCTATCATGGCGACTTCTTGAAAAGCCCGGATCATAAGTTATTAGAAGGGACGCCGGTTCGGTTTTAATTTTTGCGGAATCCAGATTTCGCGGCAGATTAATTCGTAGCGAAGAATTGAACTTTTTTGCCGCCATTTACGTATTTAAAGTTGTGCCCGTTGCGGTGAATGAAGTATGCGTTCAATCGAAAAAAAGCAAGCCCGGCGCAAAAACGCCACCCAATCAGCAATTCAAGGCTCTTCTTATACTTCAGACCGAGAGCCTGATCAAGAGAGAACCCCTGTATCCCTTGCAAGAGCAATTGCCTGCCCGCCTTTGGCAGTAGCCGTTCTCATCTCAGCTGGTGCTGCTGCGCTTTCGCCGGAAGTGCTGGCAAAGTCAGGCAGCTCAAACCGTATAGCCCGATCTGATTTAAGGAATTTGTCATCGCTGGTGCAAAAAACAGACGTGTCGGCGAGGAATTCCCGTGAGGGTGTCGCTCACCTGCTCAATAGAATGACATTCGGGATGCAACCGGGTGATGTGGAAAAAGTTCAAGCCTTGGGCGTCGACAAGTACATAAAGCAGCAGCTGTCGCCCGACTCCATCGCGCTTCCTGATTCGGTAGCCCAGGTAACGCAAGTTGCAGCCCTAACCGATACGCCCCTTTCGCTTTTCCTCAACTTCGGCAAACCAGCTCTCAAGGCGCTTGCCAAGGGAGAAGGCAATAATGAGCAGGACAAGAAAGCGCTCGGAAAAGTCGTTAAAGAGACTTACGGGAAGATGTATCAAGACGCCGCCCAGGCGCACCTGGTCAGAGCGGTGGAAAGCCCGCGGCAGTTGCAAGAGGTGATGACAGACTTCTGGTTCAATCACTTCAATGTCTCGAGCGATAAAGGTCTGGACCATATCTGGACTGGTCAATATGAGGAAACCGCGATCAGACCATATGCACTGGGTCGCTTTCGCGATTTGCTGGGAGCGACTGCCCATCACGCAGCCATGCTCTTCTATCTGGACAACTGGCAAAACACATCGGCGTCATTCAAGCCTGTGCTGGCAAGCCCCAATGGCAAAGGCAGATTCAAAGGCATCAACGAAAATTATGCGCGTGAACTGATGGAACTGCATACTCTCGGCGTGGATGGCGGCTATACGCAAAAAGACGTGCAAGAGCTGGCGCGCGTGCTCACTGGACTGGGATTGCAGCCTGGCGGCGGCAACGGTTTTGCCATGCGCAATCCCGACGAGCGCCGGCAAATGCTCGCGCAATTTCAGGGCGCGAACAATCAAATGAACCCCTTCGGGCAGAGACCGATGCAGCGTGGCGTGCGCAATTATGGAGAGGTGGTCAATCCATCTTCCATTCCCGGCAATGCCAAAAACGGCTCTTACTTTGATGCCCGGCGGCACGACAATGGAACCAAGGTCGTCATCGGTCACACTATCCAACCTGGCGGTGAACGCGAGATTGAAGAAGTGCTCGACATACTGGCACGCCATCCATCCACTGCGCACCACATAAGTTATCAACTGGCGCAGTATTTCGTAGCCGATCAGCCGCCCGAATCACTGGTTAAGAAAATGGCAGCGACATTTACAAAGACGGACGGTCAGATTGCCGCCGTATTGAGCACAATGTTCGACAGCGACGAATTCTGGAGCCCGCAGTATCGCAACAATAAATTCAAGTCTCCGTATCGTTATGTAGTATCGAGCCTGAGAGCAACTGATGCGCAAATTGTCGATGTAGTGCCGGTCCTTGGAATTTTGAAGCAAGCAGGACAACCTCTGTACAAATGCCTGACTCCGGACGGCTATAAAAACACAAAAGAGGCCTGGCTAAATCCCGACAGCTTGATCAACAGGCTGAACTTTGCCACCGCACTCGGTGCCAATCGCCTGCCAGGCGTGCAAATTCAAAAAGAAGGAGATATCTCGGACTGCCTTGCCGTCATTTCCGAAAAGACAGTCAGCGCAATAGAACAAGCCCAGCCCCAGCTGCGGCAGAGCCTCGTGCTCGGCAGTCCCGAGTTCATGGTGTACTAGAGCCCCCGTCCACTCAATGAGATGCGCAAAATGAACAGAAGAGACTTTTTGAAAACAGCGGGTCTGGCCACAGCGACCTTGCTCATGCCTAATATAAGCGTCTGGGCAAAAACCGGTCCGGGCGCAAACACTGCTTCAGGCGCGGCAGCCAACAACAAACTGGTGGTGGTCTTCTTGAGGGGCGCCATCGATGGACTGAGCGTAGTTGTTCCATACTCGGACCAGAGCTATTACAGGGTGAGGAATAACATCGCCATACCACCGCCCGGAAGTGAATTGGGCGCTCTGGACTTAGACGGTCACTTCGGTCTGCATCCGGCGCTGGCG
>JAYRNY010000501.1:0-16702 GCA_041911975.1 bacterium
AGCGACGGCACGTAGGTGATGGTGAAGCCGACGGGGGTGCGAACGGTCTTGCCGTCCTGCTCCTTGTCCTCGGTCACCACCGTGCCGCCGGAGAACGCGACGATCTTGCCGATGCCACGGTGAGCCGCCTCGAAGTAGGCGGGCATCTTGGCGACGGTCTCAGCGTCGATGCCGGAGCAACCGCCAGCGTAGCGAACGGCGATGGGCAGGTTGCCCGGAAGGAACGGCGCGTTCACCAGGTTGGTGTTGAACGGGTTGCCGTCGGAAACGACGTCGAAAGCGCATCCGCGATTCTTTTGCATGCTGAATTTCTCCTGGTGGGTCTGTTAAGTCCTGTTCCATTCGCCAGACCCATGTGCGAATGGGGGAAGTGCCGGCCGGCAGAATTGCCGGCGCAGCGGAAAAGGCGTCCCTGAGGAACGCCGAAGTTAGCCGACCAGACGCAGTTTCACAACATTGTCCGGCTTGCCTTGCGGCTCTTCCATGATGGGCTCGACCATGGCGCCCAGCTCGTCGAGCTTGGCGTTGATGTCGGCCGGGTCGTTCTCTGCCACATGGAAGCAGGGGTTGGCAGCGCGGAATTCCGCGTCTGTTTCCAGCCGTTCGCAGTACTCAGAACAGACGCGCCCCGAGTCTTTGATCAGCAGGATGTTCCACTGCCCGGGTTCCTTTTGCGCCCAGGCCTGCCAGAGTTCGATTTCACGCTTGGTGACCGATCCGCCGTTGTAGACAACGAGCAGAGACTTCCATTCGCGCTCGTGAAGGGACTTCACAAGCCGGAAGCACTCTTTGTACTCGTCGTCCCAGACGTCTTCGCGGTCCGGGGTCGGTTGCAGGAAGAGCACTGAACGCAGCTCCTCATGCACCGTGGTGATGACGCCCTTTTTCTCGTCCACTGACAGAATCAGCTTGTCCTTGAGACCGCGCTTTTTGGAGCGGGTTACGGACTGGAAGTTGGGAATCATGCCGAGCATGACCAGGCCAGGGGAATCCTTCGCCATTGACGGGAAGATTTCCGTGATGCCTGGCACGATCACTTTGGGATCGTGAATCGAGCGCATGCGGGTGCCGCCGAAGATGGCGAAACCAGCAAAGCGCGGATGCTTCATGCGGCCGTTGACTTTGCCGCGCAAGGCATCCGTGAGATTCTTCATTCCGACGGCGTCGGCTGAGGTCATCAGCGCGCAGCCACCGGTGAGACGAATGACATAGGGTCGCGCTGCACGTTCGCTGAACGATAGCGCGAAATCAGGTGAGCGCTCTTTCCCCGACTGAAAGTACAGGGACTGAGTGCCATCCAAGATAGAATGCTTCATAAAGCCCCTCCTTCGGGGAAGAGCGATTTGCTAGATCGCTTGTTGTTGTTTGGTGGCGCAAGTATCGAGTCCGATTGCTCGAACCAGCGACACAAGGAAGCTCGTCTTCTCTCATCGATTCAGCTCAGCCGATGAGTTGCGTTACTGACTGCGCTAACAATCAGCAAGGCGGAAGCGAGGAACTCTATTTTTGTCCCAGCAACCCATGTACCAACCCGCACGACTGTTAAGTCGTCGAAGGAGGGTTCGATGTGGTCGGTCGTGGAAAGCTGTAGTGAGTTCTAACGGAAATTGGACAAGAGAGATAGAGATGCCACAGGTTCTCAAACCGGGCTGTTGTCAAGCAATGGCTTGCTCTAAAACCAGTCCATATGTTTACGACATTAAGATGTGCTAGCTGAGTCAACTGATTCTCGCGCTAGCTTGGTCAAGACTGCTTGTTAACCTTTGGATTCTTCACTTGAGTTAGTCCAGGCCCACTAACTACGTTCAAAAGCGTACTCACTTTCACCTTCAACCCGGAAGAAACCTCCAAACTCATAGCTTTCATCACAGCTTTCATCCACGCCACGGGCGCCCATTTCGGTTTTTGAGCCGAACATAGGCGTCCGCGTTCGTAACCGGAATCGGAAAGCCACTCTGAGCGGTTCTCCGACGCAAACCAGAGGTCACAAGCCTATGAAAAAGCACAACCCCGGTCGGACTTTGCGCCGTGTCCTTATCATCCACAAGGACTCGACGTATCAAACCGAGGCGATAGAGAAGAAGGACGCCCGTTTCCTCAAGCTCATCGCCGAAGGTTCGGAAATCGTGAAGACTGTGCCCAGGTCTCACGAACAACACATACAGACGATGGCTCAGGTCGAAAAAGCGCTTGCCGTCCGCGGCATCGCTTACGATGTGGTCAATCGTCAGTTCCATGCCGACATCGCCAGGGACGTCGACCTGATCGTCACAGTCGGCGGCGACGGCACTTTCTTGCACAGCGCAAGAGAGAGCATGGGCATTCCCATCCTCGGCGTCAATTCTGCCAAGCCGAGCAGCCTCGGGCATTTCTGCCTGGCAGACGGCGATAGTTTCGGCGAGATCCTGGACGGCATCATCTCCGGCGCTCGGCGCTGGTTCCGTCTTGCTCGGCTGCAGCTGGTCTTGAACGGCGAGGCTCTGCCTGTGCCCGTTTTGAACGAGCTGCTTGTGCATGACGTACATCCCGCCGGTCCCGGCAACTACGTCCTCACCATTGGTGACAGGACCGAGGTGCACAGCTCGTCCGGTCTCTACGTCTCGACTGCGTCCGGCAGCACGGCGGTCAACCGCAGCGCCGGCGGCAAGATCCTGCCCATCACGCAGCGCCAGTTTCTGTATCTCGTTCGTGAGCCGGGCATGCGTCCAGGGCAGAAGTACCACCTGCGTGGTGGTGCGCTGACGCCGAACACGCTCGTCAAAGTCGTCTCGCGTATGGCCGAAGGCCGCATCTACGCGGACGGCAAGTACGGCAAGGAGTATCCCTTCCTGCGCGGCGACGAGCTTGTCGTGCGCCTCCATCCGGTGGACGTGCGGGCCTACATCGACCCCACGGTGAACAGCCACTATTCGGTGATCAAGTGACGACCACCTCATGCAATGCGTCTGGCCGCCGGGTTTCCGGTGGTCAGCGCGAACATCTCTACAAGAAGAAACGGAGAACATCATGGAAGCAGTAGCCCTTCTCTTTGGGCTGTTTCTGGTGGTCTTGCTCGGTGTTGCTGCGATTGGCGCCGTTCTGGCCGCCTTGCAGGGCATCAGCCTGGCAATGGAAGCGGACAAGACGCTGGCTGTCCTGAGCGTGCTCTTTGTCTTTCCCGCCGTCATTTTCGGCGCCGTCTACTGGCTCACCGGCAAGAACTTGCCCGGTGAGTTCATGGACAATTTACGGGAGAAACATCGGCGCGACTCGGGAGAGAAAGACGAGCCCGCTCCCGAAGATCACAGCACTGACCATGTCGGCGAAGGCGGCGGAGATTGGCACGATAGCGCCGATCATCGCCTGTCCGAGCCGGCTGCCGGTGAGAAGAAATAGCCGCAAGGCCTGAAGACAGTCAGCAAAGAAGGCGCCCTCACCGGTGTCTATCCTTGCTGATTTGTCTTTCTTTTGTTATTACTAAAACGTATAGCAGGCAGAAAAACAACTGAAATCCCGTTTCCAACTGCGATTTACAACCATGGGTTGTGCGATTCGCGTTTTTGTACAACCACTGGTTGTAAAACACCGATGACTACTTCTGTGTGTCAGGCTGAGGTTGCCTTTGAATTTTTCTTCCGTGGTGGCACCAGAGGTTTATCCTGTGATGCCATCGAATGTGGTGGCGCGCCAATGGTGAGTAATTACCTGCATTTTTAGTGAATTTTTCAGGGCAATTTGCTGGGGCGGTCGGCGCAATCCGCAACCTTGCGCTTTGTGGCAGGGCTCCAAACTCCCATTTGATGGCTTCACAGGCTTTTGCATTGCTAGCTGCGCTAGAGAACAAGCAACCTCTTTTCATCTTAAGTTTTAGAGTCTCTGTTTAATTCGTAGCCGGTACCTGGGTGCCTTTTAATCGTCTGAAGTGTTTTGACGTCAGTACTGACTAGGTTTTCAGCGATTGTTTTGCGTAGGCTAAAACCATTCCGTTTACTTTTTTCTGTCTTCGATTCCAGAACCAACCATCCGACCCAGCCCGTCAAGCACACGAGTCTAGTTCGCCGCCCCTCACCCGGTCGACGAAACAGGCTTGCCTTGCGGACTGTGTCTTGCCGCCTTGCTCACCGAGAGCAGGGTGCTGATCTATGGGGGTGCAATATGCCCAAGAATCCTCTCAAACTGCTCAACGGGCTTTTGCCGCAAAAACTCAAGGACGAGTTTTTGACGACATTCCGCTCGCTGACAAACCCCCATATTCGGCTGTATTCACTCGGTCAGTTGGTCTCCAACGCCGGTACGTGGATGCAGTCGATGGCGCTCTCCTGGTTGGTGTACAAACTCACCGACTCGGCTGTGGCGCTGGGGATTGTATCGTTTGCCAGCTATGTGCCGATCCTGCTTTTGACCTACTTCGGCGGCACACTGGCTGACCGGATAGATCGGCGAAAAATTCTGATGGCGACTCAGTTTGCAGGCTTCCTGCAAGCGACAGTGCTGACGGCTCTGGTGCTCACTGGAGTGCTCAATGTCTGGATGGTCGTCTGTCTGGCTCTCTTCCTCGGTTGTGTCACCGCCATCGAGGTGCCCACACGGCAAGCCTTCATGGGCGACCTGGTAGAGAAGAAAGACCTCACCAACGCCATCAGCGTCAACTCGGCAATCTTCAACATCTCGCGCTTGAGCGGTCCGCTTCTGGCGGGCGTTTTCATCGCCCTGTTCGGCGAAGCGATGTGTTTTGGATTGAATGCGCTGAGCTATCTCTTTGCCGTCTACACCCTCTCGCGCGTGGCCCGGGCGGTGAATGCTCAGAAGAAGCCGCAAGCTGCAACCGGCGAGTCGAGCAAAGAGAAGGTCATGGCTACGCTCAAGGACTCGCGCATCCGCGGGCTTCTGGCGCTGGCTATCGTCACCTCGATGTTCGGCTTCCAGTACGGCGTGCTTCTGCCTATCATCGCCGACAAGATGGTGCACGGCGGCGCTGCTGCCATGAGCATCCTCTCTGCATGCGGTGGTGTGGGCGCTCTCATCGGAGCCCTGTTCCTTGCCCGCACGGGCAAGAACATGTGGCTTTTGCGCGGCATCGGCATTGCTGTTCTGATGCTGGGTCTCTTCACGTCGGTGATCGCGCTTTCGCACTCTGTGCTTCTTACGGCACTGGCTGCGGGCTTGTGCGGACTCTGTGTGAGCATCCAGTTCTCCGGCGGCAACTCGCTGGTGCAGCAAATGGTGCCTGCGGAAATCAAAGGCCGCATGATGGGCATCTTCTCGGTGTGCCAGCTCGGCTTCACGCCCTTCGCCGGTCTCATGGCCGGTTGGACTGCGCAGCATCTCGGTGTTTCCTGGGCGCTGCTCATCGCTGCCGCTTGTTGCGCCTTTGCCGGCGCCGTCTACCTGATCCGTTTCCGGTCTTTGCCTCCGCATAACAGCGATGGCTATGACTCACTTCCCAAGTAAGGGGGTAAACTATGAACGCTTTTGTGATTTGCCGCCTCTTTCTAGTGGGAGGGCGGGCGGTTTCTTGTGTGGCCGAATTCCTGGGGCTGTGTGGCGGCGTCGAGGCGAACATTGTTGTTCTGCCTCATGCATCCAGCGTTCCGGCCGAAGTCGCACAGGATTTCGTGGAGACTCTGCGCAATCTGGGCGTCTCTGAAGCCAAGATCCGCGTGGTCATGCCTGGAGAGAAACTCTCTCTGGACGGTGCTGACGGCGTCTTCATGCTGGGAGGTGATCAGTCTCGGCTGGTCGACCTCCTGGGCAAGGAAGGTGTCGCCGAACTGAAGCGCGCGTTCCTGCGCGGAGTGCTGATTGGCGGTACCTCTGCCGGTGCCGCTTGCATCGGCGAGATGATGATTTCCGGCGGCATGACAGACGGTTCTACCGACGTGTCGACGCTCGCTACGCGCGACGGGCTGGGGCTTGCCTCGGGTCTTGTCGTGGACACTCACTTCGACGAGCGCAAGCGCCAACCGCGCCCGCCAGCAGCGATGAACGTGGCTCTCAATGAGGGTTACGGTCTGCTGACCGGCGTTGGTCTTGATGAGGACACTGGTGTTCTCATTGAGTTCCGCAGGCACGGAGCACCGCGGTGCAAGACGTACGGTGAAGGTCATGTCTGGGTCTACGAGCCGAAAGGCCGCTGCGCTCGGGTTGTGAAACACCGCCGCCATCGCACCGTGCGTGGTATCGTCGAGAGCAAGTACGCCAGGGGCGAATGCTTCCGCATCAAGCGCACGCGCTTGCCGAAGTAGTCGCGGACGGGTAGGGAAGAGTCTAATGGAGGGCATCTAAATGACGCTCGCCACTAGCTCTTACCTGCCTCGTCTTTTTGCCGTCAACTATTAAATGATGTAGTAAGATAAGACAAAAGAGAAAAACGAGCGGGATTGAACAGTTGAGTGTTGTTTTTTCGAGCTTGTGCTGCTTCTTAACTGACCACCTTCCCCGGGGGCGGGCACACGCCATTTGTGTGCCCTGCCCCGTCAAGTCAACTAACCAGCAATATTTGCCAATCTGCCCTGGACAGAGCTCAGCTCGTATGGGCCTCAGGAAACACAGTTCATGTGTGCCTGAACAAAGGCTCAAGAGCTCAACAAAATCCAGGCGAGCAGCAGATTGGTCAGATGATGCACGTATTGGTCGAAGCCGAGCGACAGCCAGAAGATTTTGTTGCCTCTCTTCTGTTGCGCCGTTGCTGTGGGCATGTCATGCGGGCAGAGGCTCTTGTATCGACCGAGCATCCGAGGACTTGCTTTGATGCGGTCCATGGTGAAGTGAATGGCGAAGTCTAGAAGACTGAGCCACCACATGGACGGATTGACGAAGCATACGATCGCCAGCGTGCACAGGGCATGCATCAGGCAGTGCAGCGCCAGAGGAGCTGCCCAGCCGGTTGAGCGGAATTTGCCTTGCATGTACTCGTTTTGCAAGACGAAGTCCGCGACGAAGTGCTTCAAATCGAAAGCGAGCCACAGGACGAGCACAAGGGAATACATTGTCTTTCCTTCGGTGGTTTTGCGCGACGTCTTGCTATCGGGGGATATCTGCAGCGGTTAGCGCAGTACACATCCACCGATACCGAGAGCGAGCTCACGTCATTCGTCGGCCCAGTTCGCTACTTTTCCGCAGAGCAAAACTCGAGCATGGCCGGCATTGAGACTACGAGTAGTCTCAATGCACAAGCATGGGCGCGAGTGGCTATGGGTATTTGCGGAGAAGTGCTGGAGGCCCTAAAAAAACGAATGAATCAAGACGTAGGTCATCAACTTAGGCAAATCGGTCGCCCACTTCAATGAAAATGGCTGAAACGTTTTTCCTCTTTACAATCTGTGTTGATCTGCAAGTCTCATAAAACGCCCGAAAATGGTGTTTTTGCCGGACCTGATTTTGCAATAAAAGCTAGCGCGGCATGGCCAGGGCTAAGAATTTTCCTTGATGGACTTTTCCAGTTCCTGGCAACACGAGACCAGCTCCTCGAACAAATACTGGTCGGTCGCCTCTGCCATAGGAAGGTAAATCTTCATCGTCTGCTTTAAATAGTCTTCTTGAAACTCGGGATCGATGGAGTCAATCGACTCGCGGACATTGTCCAGGCGGTCGGCGAGTTTGATCAGGCGAGTGGCAATGGGTGCTTGATTGACGCGGTCGTAATAAGTCTGCAGCTGCTGACTGCGGTTCATTGCAGCATCCGTGTGCGGTTTGCTCAAGGTGGATACCATAAGAGCGATATTGCCGGTGAACTGGTGCTCCAGGTCGGCTGTGGTCACCTTGCCTTCTGAATTTTCCAAGACATCATGCAGCAGGGCGGCAGTAATAACCTCGCAGTCGCGAAATTCCAGTTCTTCCAGAAGTACGAGCGCCACCCTCATGGGATGAACAATATAGGGCTGAGCCGTGATGCTTTTTCCGGGACGGCGCACTTGTTTTTCATGCACTTCTTCAGCCAGCGCCAGCGCCTTCCAGAGCATCGCTCTTTCCGCTGCTTTGTAGTCGTCCAGCTGGCTCACCAGCCGGTGCCTGACTACTCCCGCCAAACTCTTCTTTTTCATCGGTTCACAAGACCAAAAGCTGCCAATCTCGTTGCCGAGATTTTTGTCACACCAATAAGATTATACGGGTCTGAGAAAAGTCTCGTGCCTCATGGCATCGAAAAGCGTAATGCCGAGTTTCGTCCACGGCAAAATTGCTCACTTGTGACTCACGCATTGAGTTTTATGCTGGCGCCGTCAAAGGGCTCAGGAGAATTCCAACCCATTTCGGTGCGCAAGCATTTTTATGACGAAGCGGAGCCGGTGATGCACTGGCTCATTTTGTCGATGAGGCAGCTCCGGCTATGTAGCGGTTGTTCAGCAAACAATGAGGAGCGCCCGGCAGTCACTGGACAAGTAAGAAAGGCATGAAATCCGGTTGTTACGGTCTGCGCCTGCCAGCCGGATTGTAGTAATGAATCAATATAGTAGAGTGTGCGCGAAAACGAATGGTGCTGAGGGGCACCATTCGGAAGGGAGAGGGGGAGACTACCGGTTGGGGTAGTCTCCTCCTCGATTTTGTTTAACCCTTCTTGCCGCCGCACTGGCACTGGTGCTTTTTGGCACTGTGCTTGTGTGACTTCTTGCCGTGCTTCTTGTGCTTCTTGGAGCACTTGCAGCCGGACTTCTTCGACTTGTCCTTCGACTTGGCTTTCGCCTTGCCGTCCGACTTGGCCGAATCGGTCTTTTTGCCGTCAGCGTGAGCTTCGCCGTCGCAGGCGACGCAGTAGTCGTTGAGCTGCGGCTTCACGACGGTGCCATCATCCCTGGTGCCGACCGGAATCTTGACGCCCTTGGCGTCGACGGCGACATAGGTCGCCTCCGCTTCCGTCACCTGGATGATTTCGCCGCCGCGATTGACCTCCACGCGAATCTTCGTGGTGATCGAGGTGTTGCCGACCTTCACGACGTCCGCCCAGCAGATGAGCAGGTCGCCGCGCAGAACGGGCTTCTTGAAGATGACCGAATCCATCGCCACGGTGACGACGCGGCCGGGGTGAACCTGGCGCGCGGCGATTGCACCGGCGATGTCGATCTTCGACAGCAGGACCCCGCCGAAGATGTTGCCGGACGGATTCTCGTGCTCGGGCATCATCAATTCGACCAGGGAGGGACATTTAGCTTTCGCTGTGTCTTTCATGATAGGTCTCCTGAAAGAGTTATGGAATCCGAGCCGGAGCGCGACGCGCATCCGCAGCAGGGCTTTCCCGAATTGAGTAGAGGGGAGAAACGCATGCAGAGGCGTCTGTCTGGAGACGCCTTCTGCCTGCGACCAAGGGCACGAGCAGCCAGCTCTGCAGCGGAAGAAATGTCTTCAAATGACACACTCCCTCGCGCTGCCTCGCCTGTTCCGGATTTGTTTGAACCCGAATTCGAAAATTCGTGAAACGGCAGCCGATGCTTCGGCTTTACCGCTTCGTCGTACCAGGAACCGTAATAGTCCGGGTACAATTCGCCCGTATTAGATGTGATCGCCTTGCGCATCGCCTTGAGGATGGACGGACGGCCACCGCTTCTGTAACGACGCAACCAGGACAGCGAGTGATCGTCAACCTTGAGACCGAGCTTGACCAGCTCAGCAGTCACCTTCACCTCGTGCACGATGCAGTCGGTTTCGGCGTTGAGATTCAACTCGATGAATTCCTGGCGACCCATCTCGCGAGGGATGGGATCAGGGGTGGGCTTGACGATCACGTGCACTTTCTCGTGAGCCAGAGCAATGAGCTTCTGTGCTATCGAGCAGCGCGAACCCAGATAGATAGTCATGCGCTTGCGCATGGAGTAAGCCTCGCAGTGCTTACCTTCAGTCGACACCTTGCGGATCTTGACGCCGTGCTCTCTGAGCTCGGCAAGATCCGCCACGAGTGTCGGGCATTTGGCCAGCGTTTCTGCGAACTCCCGTCCGAATTGTTTGCTTAGCCTTTCCATTATCGCCCCCTTATATCTTTGACCTCCCTGACCAGGCGCACGAGCTCGAGCAGCGACGTCGTGGCTTGCGAGGAAGAGTCGTCTTTCTGAGAAGGCAGGCAGAGGAGGCACTGGCTGTCGTAAATGTCAGCGAGTGCTTGAATGCCAGTTGCCTGAACGCGCTCCGCCAGCTTGGCGAAGTCGCGCTTTGTCGAAGCCCGCTCCACTGCCAGGAGCGAAGCGGACACAATGTGCCGCGCGTCGACGACGATGTCGACGTTGGAGTCGCCATTTTCGAGCTGGTAGCTGACTTCGCGTACCAGTTGTTCGTCCGCCTCCGTCCATGTCATCACATCAGTGAGCGACTGGTTGGACAGTGACGGCAACTTCGAATTGAGCACGGCATCTGCCACTGCCGGCAGTACCGCGCGTAAATCGGAGAGTGGCAGGTTGAGCACGAGTGAGCCGGACTTGCGGAACCACGAAACATGAGTCGGCATCTTGCCTCCCATGATGGCAGTCACGCGGTCCGTCATCGCCGTGGCGTAAACCTGAGCGTCCTTGATCGGCAGCTTGCGCACCATCTCGATGGTGAGAAGCACACGCACCAGATCCATTGGATACTCGGCAAACCCGGTCTGCGAGTCGTATTCCGACGAGACGGACAAACCGCCCGAGTCACGCGAAGCGGAAAGCAGAAGCATTCCGGCATCGACGAAAAGCGGTCCCATGTTGATGAGACCGGCGGCGTCGGCGGAAATCTCGGCCACCCAGGCGCCGAACAGCTCGCACATGAAGTCGCGCGCCGTCAGCGTTTTCTCGCCACCGAGCTGCCCGGAGAAGAAGGTCTTTCCTCTCGCCGGCAGCCCGATCGATTGCGTCGCCACTTTCACTTTCTTGTCGTCGAAAGCCTTGCCGACACCCGCGCGGATAGCCGCTTGCATGTCGCTCTGCAGGCCTCCCACGAGGTTGTGGATGCCGTGACCGGCCACTTCGTGACCGTCGGCGAGCCAGAGAGGCAGGCAGCTAGCCTGATTGATTGGCTTAGCGATGATGGTGAGCGGAAGTTCGCGAGTGGCAGCCAGAGCGTAGGGACCGCTCTGATCTGCGGTGAAGAACGCCAGCGGGTCAAGTTCCGGGTAGAGAAGCTTGAGCTTGGTCGCTTTCGGCATCTTGTCGTCTTCAGTGAAACGGCGGAAAAGGTTGCTGGTTAGCGCGATGAACGCCTTCAGCTCCTTCTGATACTTCGAGCCGGACAGCTGCACGATTGGTGCAGCAAGAACGGTGAAGACAGATTCCAGCTGCGCGAAGACCGCTTGCCGGCGAGCAGTAGCCCGCGGACCGAGCGGCTTCAGTGCTTCCTCAGCCTGCAACAGAGCGGCGTCGAGAATATCAACGTAAGGCTTCTGGTAGCGAGCGGGGAGGAATTGCCGGCCGTTTTCGATTGCCTGTTTGAACTCGTCCAGACGGCTGGCGCCGAAGAACGGTTGAGGCAACGTGGACGGGCGCGACAGGGCGCTGGAAATGTACTTAGACATAACCGGGTGTGAGCCCAGCGGTATGAGTTTATCCATGTTCAACTCCATATTTCGCCTGCCCGACCACGTGCAACGAGGTCAAGACAGAGGAGGACAGCCAACGCAAGACACAAGCTCTTCGAAATGCAACGAATTCCGCACGTCTGACCAGAAGTAATTCCGCCCCGGTCAGAAAGAACATCTGACAGAAGAGCTAAAGAGTGGCGTAGGGCTTGGGCTTTGAGATCGAGGAAAGAGATGCAAAAAACTGACGTATGAGAATTAGGCATGTAGTCTATAAATGCTCTTGATTTCAAAGCAAGTTAAGTGGCGGAATTACACTATCTCTGAACTCCAGATGTCATGAGTGTTTTGATTGTCAAGCGAGATAGTGGCGCAGGTGGTGTAGTCTCGCAACGATCGGCTAAAGTGTTCGCTTCAGGCGTTTCCGAGACTTTGGTGTTGTCATGAGTCTGTGTGGTTTTGGCTGTGGGGGAATGTCATGAGGATTGGCGTTCGTCTATAGCGCGGCTAGGCTGTCTGTGCCTTGGCCAGCTCGCACGTAAACGCCTGTAAAAGCACGTGTTTCACATGTTTCAAGCTGTTGAGTTTTAGATCTCCGCTCTTCTAAGTTTCGGGTATTCGCTCTTAACTCTTTGATTTTTCTCGGCAATTCCAACTGATTCGGTAATCCACCCTCCTTCCTTCCAGCAGTCATCCATGGCACCAAATCCGGTGTCATGAGCGAAAGTGCGTTTGTGAATCCGCCCGGTCACTTCTGATCCGTTCGGAGAAAAACGAGCTCTGGAAGTCTTGTGGTTGTTTGCCTGTCGAAAGACTTTCAAGAACATTGCCGATTTCTTGCGACATAGGGCTCCTCAGGGACGCATTGCCCGTGTTCCGTTTTACGCAGTCCGTCTAAACCGGGAGATTCCCATGATCGACAGCAACAAGAAATACCTGGTTGTGGCTCGCCACGGCCAGTCATTCGCCAATCGGCGATTGAAGAAGGAGAAAAACGGCATCAAGTATTCACTGGCCGGCTCCGATACCTCAATTGGCTTGACCGCACGCGGCAAGAACCAGGCACGCAACAGCGGCGCAATGCTGCAAGCTCTCTTCACCGGAGTCTGCCGCTTTCGCCGAATGTACGTCAACCAGTTCGAGCGTGTTCGTCACAGCGCCCGTTTGATTCGCTCGCAGTTCGATTACTCGCTCGACTGTAAGGAAGATAAGCGGCTCGAAAAGCGAAGCTACGGGTTGTTTTGGAACCTCACGTATCGGGGTGTGCAAGAACTGCATCCCGAGGAATACGAGTTGTTCCTTGCTCAAGGCGCGCTTCTATATCGACCGCCGGAAGGAGAGAACTACTTCGATCTCTTCGACCGGGTGCAAGACTTCTGTGACGAGGAGGAGGTCGCGTCTTTCGACGGCAATCAACTCTTAGTTACCAGCTCCGCCGTCATGCTCGCATTCCGCCGGATGTACGCCGGATTGAACGATGACGAGTTGGTCGAAATGTATGAAAGCATGCATATCGGCAACGGCGATTTCGACGTCTACGAGTACGACGAAGCGCTCGGCACGTGGAAGTTGAAGTACATCTACTGCGCTAAATTCGCCGGTCGCCCCCAGGCGTTCCGGGCTGCATAGCAGGCGATCATGAATACCTTTTCTGGCCGGGTCTGCGAAAGAGCTGTAGCAATGCTGCTCTTCAGTGGACCCGGTCTGTTCTTCTGTTTTTCGAAGCCGTAAAACTATAAAGAATAGTAAAAATACGTTTGACGTAGCACTTGGTGGGTGATACGCTGCGCGTATGATTAGGGGTTTTAGAGACAAAGATACCGAATCATTAGCGGCAAACCGCTATGTAAAACGCTTCGACGGTATCCAGTTGTCTGCCCGAAAGAAGCTGGATATCTTGCGAGCAGCAAGAGGGCTGCCTGATCTGGCCGCTGTACCAGGCAACAAACTTGAAGCACTGCACGGGGATAGAGAAGGTCAATACAGCATACGCATTAACGACCAATACAGAATTTGTTTTATCGTAGTTGGAGAGGACTTTGATAATGTCGAAATCACGGACTACCACTAATCGCAAAAATCAGGACAAACTCCCTCCGATTGCACCCGGTGAAATTTTGCGGACTGAATTTATGGATCCACTGAATCTCAGCGCGAACAAATTGGCACTACATATGGGAGTGCCGGCCACGAGAGTGACGGCAATCTTGAATGACAATCGAACGATAACTGCTGATACGGCAATCAGGCTTTCGCGGGTCTTCAGTAATTCAACTGAGTTCTGGCTCAACCTTCAATCAAACTATGAAATAGCGATGCTAGATTACACAGGCGAGAAGGAAAAGATTTGCAATGAAACGCGCCAGTTGGTATAGAGAATGAAGCTGAAGATAGAGCTGGACAGACAATCGGAAACGCCCTTGCATCGTCAGTTGTATGACAAGATGACGGGGCTTATTTTGAGCGGCGCTCTTGAGCCCGGCACGCGCATTCCTGCAAGCAGGACACTGGCTGCTGATCTTGGTGTTTCTCGCCCCACGGTAAACGCATGTCTGGACCAACTCGTTCAAGAAGGTTATATCGAGACTAAACCGAACTCAGGCAGTTTTATCTCCAGCAATCTTACTACGGAATCGCTCAAGCGCTCCCTTCCAAAAGGCGCGAAAACAAAGAGTTCTTCCATTGCCGAGTATGAGCTATCCACCTACGGCAAGTACATCTCTCGCAAGCCGGAGGTGACGGAATCCGAGAAGGAGCCGGACATTTCCTTCTACTGTTGGAGACCGGCGCTCGATCAGTTTCCCATTGCAGAATGGGCAAGAGTACTTGGGAAGCACGCGCGCACGTCCAGTCCCAGCGAGCTTGATGCTGACTGGGACCCGCAGGGCAGGCTGGATTTGCGTGAAGCACTGGCGAAGCTGGTGAAAAGATTTCGTCAGGTTTCCTGCCATCCCGATCAGATTTTTCCGGTAATGGGTCTCAATCAGGGGATCGATTTAGTCAGCAGGCTGCATCTGGATGAAGGCAGTGGCGTGGTGGTTGAGGAACCTGGATTCAGACCTGCGGCGTTCGAGGCTTGCGGTGCGCAGCTTTTGCCTGTGCCCGTCGATGGAGACGGTTTGAACGTCGCGCGGCTGCCGCAGAAAAAAGGACGAGAAAGTGTTGATCTTGCATACCTGACGCCTGCGCGCCAGTTTCCAACCGGTGCGGTCATGCCTTTGGCGCGGCGTCTCGAGTTTCTCAATTGGGCGTCCGCGAGTGGAACGCTAGTGCTCGAAGACGATTATGACAGTGAATATCAGTATAGTGGGCAGCCGATCCCGGCTCTCATGAGCCTGGACAGAGAGCAGCGAGTGATCTATTTGGGCACGTTGAATCAGATCATGTTCCCTTCTCTCGGATTCGCTTATCTAATCGTGCCACCACGAATGGTTCCACTCTATCGAAAGGCGCGCCAACTGGCGGGGGCGCAGTTCTCGCCGCAATTTCAATCTGCAGTCGCTGAGTTCATTTCAAAAGGGCACCTCGACCGGCATGTGAAGCGGTTGCGTGCTTTGTATCGGGCACGGCGAGACACGCTGATACAGGCTCTGGAAAAACGGTTCAAAAGCTCTGTAACGATAGGTCCTAATCGGCATGGTGTGTTTCTCTCAGTGACTTTCGATATCGGGCTCGACGACGATGAAATCATCGAGAGAGCCAGGCGGGCGGGAGTCGGTTTGACCAGTGCCAGGGAATTCTACAGCCGGAAAAAACCGAATCAGCAGGTGATTATGGGATTCGGAAGCTTGAGCGAAAGAGAAATTGAAAAGGGCGTGCAGAAGCTTGCAACGGCTCTGCTATCCACGTAGAAATTCCATTGGTTCACGAGCCCGGCGTACTTTGGGAGCCGTTTACAATGGGTAATATTGTTACGTTGGGATTTAATCCCTCGACATTGCCAGTTTCAATTTCTCTGCTCAAAGGGGCTGATTGCTTTTACTGAATGTGGACATTCCTTTCTCGTTTTGTTTGAAACGTGAAGAATGCCAGTTATTACGCTTATTGCCATATTGCACTGTTCTTAACCCGACTTCTCGATTGATTGAACGTTCGGAAAATAAATGCACTGCGAGCTGTGCAAATTGTGGTCAGGTCAAAAAATAGAATATTGAAGAAACAAACTATCCACAAATATGTGAAGGCTGAACGCAATTTTTTGATTTTTACTGAGCCTGTCGGCTTTTCCGTGTCTTTGGCGAACAGTCGATGCTCACCCAGGTTATGTCTCGTTCATTTGTGTCTGGTGATGGCCATGTCTAGGTTTTACCTGTAAGCAATCTTTCTTCTTCTGGCAGGTCCAGCCCCCACCCTCGAAACATCTCGGAATCACTGTGCTCCCATGCACTTCCTCTGCCACCCGGCAGCGGTTTGTAACCATGTTTCCGTAGGGGCGGCATTCTTGCCGCCCGCCAGAAAGAGAAACTAACTCCAAAAAGGAGAACCTGATGAACTTACACAGACTACCTACGCTCTTGGGGCTTGCCCTGGCGGGCGCGTCCCTTGTAATTTCGGTTGGGTTTTTCGCGCACGCCTTTGACGGCAGGGAGCCGCTCTTCGCAGAGCCGGACATCCCGCAAGATCCGTCTTCGTATACCGAAGTAATGCCCGAATCGAGTGGCGAGTCTTATCGCATTCATGTGCGAGATGCAACCGGTGTTGAGACTGCAGTCCGGATCAAGTTCCTGGACGGGTCGAACGGCGTGCTGCAGCTCTATCCTGACGGCGATACGAAGGTAGAGGTTCGCCTCTTCCTCGACAAGACCGTCCGCAAGCAAGCCGCGTATGACGCGCACGGGCAGGTTACTGAAGGATTTGAGTACCGGCTGAATCGAACTCTCGTTTGGAAGGCTTTTCCATACAACGGTGGAAAGACTGTTACGCAGTCGTTCTGGCCTAACGGCAGACCGTTCTTGGAAAAGACTTATGACCCGGAAAAGAAGGTTACAAGCGTAACTTTCTATCGTGAGAATGGCGCCATCTGGCAAGAGACAGTAAGCGTCGGCGACGACGTGCTCACCAGTATGCGCATTTTCGATGAGAACGCGCGCCTGCGCGTGCTCTATTCCGTAGTCTACGACGGGGTCTCCAGCCCGAAAATTCAGGTGCTCTACCTGAATGAAGACGGCGATCCCGACTTCGATCAGCAGTACGGCTACTCGGCGGATCGCTACTACGATCCTGCCAGCGGTGTGCCGAACCCAAATCGCCTGG